>NZ_JACIUW010000031.1:0-36289 GCF_014145825.1 Stenotrophomonas sp. I18B00994
CTTCCGATCTCGGTTGAGGGGGACGCTGCAAGTACGTCCATGTAAGCTCGGTCGCCGCATCCATGCGGCTCACGCCCCCTCAACCGGACCCACCCCGCCTTCGACAGATTCTCGCGATCTGTCGGAATGGCGTGGGGTCAGATCCGTTTTCCTACGGAAAACGGATCTGACCCCGAATTGATTCGATATCTGACAGAGATTCATCCACGCATGGCGTGGATCTACCGACCGTCATCGGGAAACTGTCGAGGGTGGGGCGGTGTGGCTGTGCAGGACCGTTGGCGCCATGGATGGCGCCATCGAGCCCCCAGGGATGGGTTTACGGCGTGTCCTGCACAGCCACACCGCCCCGCCAAACCATCAGCAATCCAGAGCCGCTTTGGCTGTTGCTTCGGCCGTTGCTTGAAGCCTCTGCAGGTGCAGGGCGCAGCCCTGCCGAACACCCATTTACTTGACCTGCACGTCGATCACGCCGTCGCCAACGCGGGCCTGCAGCGCGTCACCGGGCTGCACCTGGTCGACCTTTCGTACCAGCGTGCCATCGTCAGTGCGGGTCAGGATGCTGTAGCCACGGGCCACGGTGGCCAACGGGCTCACCGCTTCCAGTGAACGCGCCAGTCCGCGCAGTCGCAGTGCATCGCGCTCCAGCAGGCGCTGCATCGCTGCCTGCGGCCGCCCGCGCAGGGCGGCGAGGCGGCGCTGCAGCGCGTCGAGCTGACGTTGCGGATGGTGCCCGCGCAGTACCGCGGCCGCATGGCGCAGGCGTGCGGCACGGCGCTCCTGCTGCTGGTTGAAGACCGCATGCAGGCGCCGGCCCAGATCGAGCTGGCGACGGCGCAACAGGTCCAGCCGCGCCTGCGGGCTCTGTGCGTTCAGGCGCAGCAGGGCGCGGTCGGCACGCTGCATCGCCTGCTGCATCGCATGCCGTTGCAGCTGCACCATGCGCGCGGCCGTACGGCGCAGACGCAGGGCCAGTTCGCGCTGGTCCGGTACCAGCAGCTCGGCTGCCACCGACGGCGTTGGTGCGCGCAGGTCGGCGGCAAAATCGCTGAGGCTGAAGTCGGTTTCATGGCCCACCGCCGACACTACCGGGGTGCGGCTGGCGGCGATCGCGCGGGCCAGTGCTTCATCGTTGAAGGCCCACAGGTCTTCCAGTGAGCCGCCGCCACGTGTCAGCAGGATCACGTCGTAGCGGCCACTGGCATCGGCGGCCTGCAGCAGGCGGGTGATCTGTGCAGCGGCGCTGCTGCCCTGCACCAGGGTCGGCAGCAGGTCCACTTCCAGCAGCGGGAAGCGGCGGCCGAGTACGCTCAGCACGTCGCGCACGGCCGCGCCGGTGGGTGATGTGATCACCGCCAGGCGCTGCACGTGCGCCGGCAGCGGCCGTTTGCGTGCCGGGTCGAACAGGCCTTCGGCCTCCAGGCGTGCCTTCAGCTCTTCGAACGCGCGGCGCAGCGCGCCTTCGCCGGCCTCCTCCATGTGGTCCAGCACCATCTGGTACTCGCCACGGGCGTCGTACAGGGTCACCTTGCCGCGCACCAGCACGCGCATGCCTTCGCGCGGCACGAACTTCAGGTACTGCGCCTTCATCCGGAACATCGCCGCGCGCAGCTGCGCACGCGCGTCCTTCAGGGTGAAATACAGGTGCCCGGAGGCAGGACGCGCCACGCTGCCCAGTTCGGCCTCGACCCAGATCGCCGGGAAGCTGCCTTCCAGCAGGTCGCGGGCCAGGGTGTTGAGCTGGCTGGGGGTGAGGATGTCGTTGTTGCGTGGCTGCATGGGAACGGCGTGCTGCGGGCGGAACGGGGGCTCAGGATCGCACGTCAGCGCACCGTGTGCTGGCCCAGCGCCCACTGCACGTGTTCACGCACCAGCGGCGAGGGATCATCGACGCGGGTATGCAACGCGGCCAACGCTTCGGCCGAGGACGGTGCATTGCCCAGTGCCACGGCGATGTTGCGCAGCCAGCGTTCATGGCCGCTGCGCCGGATCGGGCTGCCTTCGGTACGGCGCAGGAATTCAGCTTCGTCCCAGGCAAACAGCTGGTCCAGACGGGCAGTGTCGAGGTTGTTGCGCGCGCGGAAATCGGCTTCGTCGGTACGCTTGGCGAACTTGTTCCAGGGGCAGACCAGCTGGCAGTCGTCACAGCCGTAGATGCGGTTGCCGATCAACGGCCGCATGTCTTCGGGGATGGCACCGTCGTGCTCGATGGTCAGGTAGGAAATACAGCGCCGCGCGTCCAGCCGCTGCGGGCCGGTGATGGCCTGGGTCGGGCAGACATCGATGCAGCGCGTGCAGGTGCCGCAGTGTGCCGTGGCCGGTGCATCGATCGGCAGCGGGATATCGATGTAGATCTCGCCGATGAAGAACCAGGAGCCGCCATGGCGGTCGATCAGGCAGGTGTGCTTGCCGATCCAGCCCAGGCCGGCATTGCGCGCCAGTGCGCGTTCCAGCACGGGCGCCGAATCGACGAACACGCGGTAGCCCAGCGGTGCCACTTCATCGTTGATCTGCGTGGCCAGCTTCTGCAGGCGGTTGCGCATCAGCTTGTGGTAGTCGCGGCCCAAGGCGTAACGGGCCACGTAGGCGCGGCCCGGGTCGGCCAGGGTTGCCCAGGCTTCGGTGTCGTCCTTGTGGCTGTAGTCCATGCCCACCGAGATCACCCGTACGGTGCCGGGCAGCAGCTCGGCCGGGCGCGCGCGCAGGGTGCCGTGGCGCGCCATCCAGTCCATCGTGCCGTACAGGCCCTGGCCCAGCCAGTCGGCCAGGTGCGCCTCATCCTCGCCCAGCTCGATGCCGGCGATACCGCAGCGCTGGAAGCCATGCGCACGCGCCAGTTCGCGGATGCGCTGCACGGCCTGGGCCGGATCGACAGGGATGGGGGCGGGGGACATGTGCACCAGTATAAAATCCCTGCATGGCCAACCTTGCCGATCTTTTCGATTCCGCTGCCGCGCGTGCGCTTGATGCGCAGGCTTCGGCGCTGGCCGCCGAGGGTGGTTGGGGCCTGATGGCGCAGGCCGGCCAGGCCGCCTGGCAGTGCCTGCTGCAGCATTGGCCGCAGGCGCAGCGGATCGGCGTGGTGGTCGGAGCAGGCAACAACGGCGGCGACGGCCTGGTGCTGGCCCGCCATGCACGGAAGGCCGGGCGCGCGGTGACGGTGATCGCCTTGCCGGGCAAGCCACCGGCGACGTCGCTGGCACAGCGTGCAGCATCGGAATTCACGTCCGACGGCGGCACCATCACCGATTTCGACGGCGGGCTGCCCGAGGCCGATATCTGGGTCGATGCCCTGTTCGGTCTGGGCTTCGACCGTGCGCCGGAAGGTGTGGCGCAGGCGCTGATCGCCGCCCTCAACGCGCAGACGGCACCGGTTCTGGCGCTGGACGTCCCCAGTGGCGTCGATGCCGACCGGGGCGCCGTACCGGGCGAGGCGGTGAAGGCTGCTTTGACCCTGCAGTTCATCGTGCCGCATCGCGGGCTGTATACCGGCGATGCGCTGGATCATTGCGGGCGGAAGGCGTTGGCGCCGCTGCAGCTACCCACGGCCGCATGGCAGGGCGTGTCACCCGCCGCAGAGCACTGGACCCAGGCTCGCTTGCCGGCACTGCTGCCGCCGCGTCGTGCCAATACCCACAAGGGCGAATCCGGGCACGTGCTGTGCGTCGGCGGCAACCATGGCAGCGGTGGGGCCATCGCGATGGCGGCCGAAGCGGCACTGCGTGCCGGCGCGGGACTGTTGAGCCTGGCCACCCGGCGCGATCACGTCGGCCCATTGCTGGCTCGGCTTCCCGAGGCGATGACCCATGCGCTTGAAGATGGCGATGTGCTGCCGGCGCTGCTGGAGAAGGCCAGGGTGGTGGCGATCGGCCCCGGCCTGGGCCAGGACGAATGGGCACGCGCAATGTTTGCGCAGGTGCTGGACAGCGACAAACCGCTGGTGGTTGATGCCGATGCGCTGAATCTGCTGGCGCAGGATCCGCGCGCGCTGCCGGAGGCGATCCTTACGCCACATCCGGGCGAGGCCGCGCGCCTGCTCGACTGCAGTACCGCTGACATCCAGGCCGATCGCTACCGCTGTGCGCAGACGTTGGCCGAGCGCTTCCACGCCGTGGTGGTGCTGAAGGGCGCGGGCAGCATCGTGACGGCGCCCGGGCAGGTGCCACGGCTGATTGCTGCAGGCAACCCCGGCATGGCCGTGGGGGGCATGGGCGACCTGCTCACCGGCATCATTGCCAGCCTGCGCGCGCAGGGCCTGGCCGCCTTCGACGCTGCCGCCACTGGCGCACTGCTGCACGCGCTCGCCGGCGACGCTGCGGCCGCCGACGGCGCGCGCGGCATGCTTCCCACTGATCTGCTGGTGCCGCTGCGGCAACTGGCCAACCCGGAACGCTCTTCATGACTGAATTCTTCCTTGCCGACAGCGATGCCACCGAACTGCTCGGGCAGTGGCTGGCGGCGACCCGACCGCCGCAGGCGCTGATCGAACTGCGCGGCGACCTGGGCGCCGGCAAATCCACCACCGCACGCGCACTGCTGCGCGCGCTGGGCGTGCAGGGCGCGATCCGCAGCCCCACTTACACCCTGGTCGAGCGCTATCCGCTGGCCAGCGGTGGCGAGGCCTGGCACCTGGACCTGTACCGGATCGGCCAAGCCGGCGAACTCGATTTCCTGGGCCTGGACGAGGGCAGCGCGGTGTTGTGGCTGGTGGAATGGCCGGAACGCGGCGCTGGCGCGCTGCCGCCGACCGACCTGGTGGTGGCGTTGGAGATCGAGGGGCAGGGGCGTCGCGCCCGTCTCACCGGAGCCAGCGACGTCGGACATGAGTGGCTGAAGCGGCTTCCCCAAGGGGGCGACTTGCAGGCCATTTCTGTCGGCTGACGAGAACAAAGACCGGCAGGTTACGGATTATTAAGGAAAAAGGTATTGCATTCCGTTCAGCGCGGTGATTGAATCCTGAGCCATGCGCCCGGGGAACCGTCTCATCGCTATCTGTGCCGCCGTCGGACTGGGTCTGGCGAGCGTCAGTGCGTGGGCCGGTGAAGTCCGCCAGGTCCTGCTGAATACCGGCGCCACCGGCACCCGTGCCGAGATCTCGCTGGTCGGCAGTGGCGGCTACAAGACGCTTTCTCTGGCCAGTCCGAACCGTCTGGTGGTTGACTTCCCTGACTCCAGCGCCATACGCAACCTGAAGATGCCGGCTGCGCAGGGCGTGGTCACGGCGGTGCGTACCGGACAGCCGGTGCCGGGGACCTTCCGTGTCGTTTTCGACCTCGCTGAATCGGTGGCGCCGTTCCGCCCGCAGATGCAGCGGGAGGGCAATGAATCCAAGCTGGTGATCGAATGGCCGGGCGATGGCCCGGCCATGGCCGCCAGCCGTCCGGCAGCGACACCGGCGGTGCAGCCGCAGGCACCGGTGGCGACGCCCGCGCCGACCCCGGCTGAAAGCGCACAGTCGCGTTCCGATGCCGCACGTGCGACCGCACTGCTGACCGCGCAGGTGCGGCAGCAGGCCAGTGCCACTGCCGCCGCACCGGCCACGCCGACCCCGGCGCCGTCCACCGCGCCGGCCCAGGTTGCGGCGGCCGGTACCGTGGCCAGCAGCTCACCTTCTTCCTCGCCGGCCGCGATCCTGGCCGGCCAGCGCACCGCCGCCGTGGTGACCAAGCCGCCGGCTACCGTGCCTGCACCGGCGCCGACGCCGGTGGAACCGCCGCGCCCGGCCATGCCCAGCGATGCCTCGCGCATCCGCATGCAGGCCGGCATGCGTCATCTGGTGGTCGCCATCGATCCCGGCCACGGTGGCCAGGATCCCGGCGCGATCGGCCCGACCGGCAAGCGCGAAAAGGATGTCACCCTGGCGGTGGCGCGTGAGCTCGCCCGCCAGGTCAATGCGACGCCGGGCCTGAAGGCCTATCTGACCCGCGACAGCGACGTGTTCATCCCGCTGCCGATGCGTGCGCAGAAGGCACGTGCAAACAAGGCCGACATCTTCATTTCGATCCATGCCGACGCGGCCGAAAACCGTTCGGCCACTGGTTCGTCGGTATACGTGCTGTCGACCAAGGGCGCCTCTTCGCAGCGCGCCCGCTGGCTGGCGGACAAGGAAAACGCGGCCGACCTGGTGGGTGGCGTGCGCCTGCAGCAGACCGAAGGCACGCTTGCCAACGTGCTGCTGGACCTTGCCCAGAGCGGTTACATGAAGGCGTCTGAAGATGCCGCCGGCCACGTGCTGGGCGGCCTGAAGCGGATCGGCAACAACCACAAGCCGAACATCGAACGTGCGAACTTCGCCGTGCTGCGCACCTCGGACATGCCGGCGATGCTGGTGGAAACCGCGTTCATCTCCAACCCGGACGAAGAGCGCCGTCTGATCGACCCGGCCTACCAGCGCAAGATCGCCGGCGCCGTGCTCGATGGCGTGCACACCTTCTTCAGCCGCCAGCCACCGCCGGGCACGCTGTACGCAGCCCGTGCCCAGGCCGAGATCGACGCTGCCGGGACCATGGCCGGCGGCAGCAAATAACCTGCCGAAGGCAGGTTACTGCTTTCTGTAGAGTCGACTGTCAGTCGACTACGCGCGCAGCGCGGGGTTTTCGCCGCCCGGCGGAGGGCAGTCGACTGACAGTCGACTCTACATGCGCAGCCTCCGCTATCATCAACCCATGAAGTCTGCTGCCCATCCTCTCCCATGAGCGCGCCCGGACCGCGCCCGATCCGGCCGTTGCCGGAAATCCTGATCAACCAGATCGCCGCCGGCGAAGTGGTCGAACGTCCTGCGTCGGTGGTCAAGGAGCTGGTCGAGAACGCGATCGATGCCGGTGCCAGCCGCGTTGATATCGATCTTGAAGAGGGGGGTGTCCGCCTGATCCGCATCCGCGACAATGGCAGTGGCATCGCGCCGGAACAGCTGCCGCTGGCGGTCTCGCGCCACGCCACCAGCAAGATCGCCGATCTGGACGACCTCGAATCGGTGGCCACGCTCGGGTTCCGTGGCGAAGCGCTGCCGTCGATCGCCTCGGTCAGCCGCTTTACCCTGTCCTCGCGTCGCGCGCATGACGAACACGGTTCGGCACTGCAGATCGAAGGCGGCAAGATCGGCGAAGTGACGCCACGTGCGCATGCACCGGGCACCACCGTGGAAGTGCGCGAGCTGTTCTACAACGTACCGGCGCGGCGCAAGTTCCTGCGCGCCGAGCGTACCGAACTGGGCCATATCGAAGAGTGGTTGCGTTCGCTGGCGCTTGCGCGACCGGATGTCGAACTGCGCGTGTCGCACAACGGCAAGGCCTCGCGCCGCTACAAGCCGGGCGATCTGTATTCCGATGCGCGCCTGGCCGAAACGCTGGGCGAGGATTTCGCCAATCAGGCCGTGCGCGTCGACCACAGTGGTGCCGGCCTGCGCCTGCACGGCTGGATCGCGCAGCCGCATTATTCGCGCGCCAGCGCCGACCAGCAGTACCTGTACGTCAACGGCCGTTCGGTGCGCGACCGCAGCGTCGCCCATGCGGTGAAGATGGCTTACGGCGATGTGCTGTACCACGGCCGCCAGCCAGCCTATGTGCTGTTCCTCGAGCTCGACCCGACCCGCGTTGACGTCAACGTGCACCCGGCCAAGCACGAGGTTCGCTTCCGTGATTCGCGGCTGGTGCACGATTTCGTCTACCGCACGCTGAAGGACGCGCTGGCTGATACCCGCGCCGGCATGTCGGCGCAGGAGATCGGTGCGGGTCCGGTGCATCCGGTGGACGCCGCTGCTGCACCGATGGCATCGAGCGCGGGCGCATCGGGTTTCGGGCTGGCGCGTGGACCTACGCCCGGTGCCGGCTCGGGTGGCGGTGGTGGTGGTTTTTCCGGCTGGCGCCCGCAGCAGCCCCTTGGACTGCAGGTGGCCGATGCACCGGCGGCCTATGCCGCGCTGTATGCCGCACCGGCCGGTGCCGAACGCGGTGCTGCGCTGCCGCCGATGCCGACCGAGAACGGACTGCCGGTGACCAGTGCCGACGCCGGCGTACCGCCGCTGGGCTACGCGATCGCGCAGCTGCACGGCATCTACATCCTGGCCGAGAACGCAGAAGGCCTGATCGTGGTCGACATGCATGCCGCGCACGAGCGCATCGGCTACGAGCGCCTGAAGAACGCGCACGATGGTATCGGCCTGCAGTCGCAGCCGCTGCTGGTGCCGATCACACTCGCCGTGGGCGAGCGCGAAGCCGACACCGCCGAAAGTGAAGCCGAAACGTTGGCGGCGCTCGGCTTTGAGGTGACCCGTGCCGGTCCCGGATCGCTGCACGTGCGCAGTATTCCAGCGCTGTTGGCGCATGCCGAACCGGAGGGGCTGCTGCGCGATGTGCTGACCGACCTGCGCGAGCACGGCCAGAGCCGCCGCGTGGCCAGCGCACGTGACGAACTGCTGTCGACCATGGCCTGTCACGGTGCGGTGCGTGCCAACCGGCGCCTGACCGTGCCGGAAATGAACGCGCTGCTGCGCGACATGGAAATCACCGAACGGTCTGGCCAGTGCAACCACGGCCGGCCGACCTGGGCCCGTTTTTCGCTGGCGGAGATCGACCGCTGGTTCCTGCGCGGACGTTGAGGGGAGCATCGATGCGTTATCGGGGAATGGGCGGCCTGCTGGCCGCCTTGCTGTTGGCCGCGTGCAGTCCGGCAACACCGCCGGCGCCGAAGGTTACCGAAGATCCGGCCTATGCGGCCGCGCAGCAGCAATGGCGGGTGGCCCGCTACCAGGACCTGACCCGGCCCGATGGCTGGACGGCCCTGGTCGGCCTGCACTGGCTGCAGAACAAATCACACTTCGTCGGCAGTGGTGCCACCAACGGCATCCGCCTGACGGTTGGCCCGGACAAGCTGGGCCTGCTGCGTCGCGAGGGCAGCCAGTGGTGGTTCACGCCCGAAGCCGGTGTGGATGTCAGCCATGATGGCCAGCCGGTGCGCGGCCGTATCCGCATCGACACCGACAAGGATCCGCAGCCAACCCTGTTGGCCTTCGACGGTGGCAAGGGCCAGCTCAGCATCATCCGGCGCGGTCCGCGCGATGCGCTGCGGGTCAAGCATGCCGATGCGCCGGCGCGCCGTGATTTCGCCGGGCTGGAGTACTGGCCGGGTGGCCCGGACTGGCAGGTGCAGGCACGCTTCATCCCGCATCTGGCGGGCAAGACCCTGCCCATTGTCGACATCACCGGCCTGACCACCGAGATGCCCAATGCGGGTGCGGTCGAATTCGAACGCGACGGCCGCACATGGCGGCTGGAGGCGATCGGAGCCACCGGGCAGCCGCTGTTCCTGATCTTTGCCGACCGCACCAGTGGCCGCGGCAGTTATCCGGCCGGGCGCTACCTGGATACCGATGCGCCGGCAGCCGACGGCAGGCTACGCATCGATTTCAATCATGCCTACAACCCGCCGTGTGCATTCACCGCGTATGCCACGTGCCCGCTGGCGCCGCCGGAAAACCGGCTGGACCTGCGCATGGAAGCGGGCGAGAAGGCCTACCACCTGTCTGAAGGAGAGGGCTGAGATGCCGTTGAAGGGACTGTTCCGTGCAACGCTGCTGATGGCAGCGTTTGCAATCGCACCGCTGGCACCGGCGCGCAATGCACCGGCCACCGACGCCGCTGCCACGGCGGCGGCCAAGCCGCCGGTGCCGCTGCTGTGGAAGGTGACCGGCCCGGGTGATTCACGCGTATACCTGCTTGGATCATTCCACCTGTTGAAACCGCAGGACTACCCGCTGTCGCCCGATGTCGAGCAGGCCTTCGAGGCCTCGCAGCGGGTCGTGTTCGAACTGTCGCCGGAGGACATGCAGTCGCCGCAGCTGGCCAGCCGCATGGTGCAGGCTGCAGTGCGCACCGATGGCAGCGAGCTCAAGCGCGATCTCGACGCGGCCACCTGGCAGAAGCTGCAGGCGTTCGCATCCGAGAACAAGCTTCCGTTGGCACAGATGCAGGGCATGAAGCCCTGGTTCGTCGGCCTGAGCATTTCGGTCGGGCAGATGCAGAAGATGGGCCTGGACCCGGCGCTGGGCCTGGACCGTCATTTCATGGAGCGCGCGCAGAAGACCGGCCGCAGGACCGCTGGGTTGGAAGACATCGATACCCAGATCGGCATGCTCGACGGCATGACCGTGCAGGAGCAGCGACAGATGCTGTCCGAGGCGCTGGATCAGGCGGGCAAGGGCGATGAGCAGGCGCGCCAGCTGCATGATGCCTGGCGGCGAGGCGATGAGCGCGTGTTGTGGACGAAGATGGCCGCGGAAATGCGCCAGCAGTACCCGCAGCTTTACCAGCGCATCAACACCGGGCGCAACGATGCGTGGGTACCGAAGCTGCTGCCGTACCTGCAGGCCGGGCAGGGTGGCACGCTGGTGGTGGTCGGTACGCTGCACCTTCTGGGCGGTGACGGCGTGGTCGAGAAGCTGAAGGCGAAGGGCTACAAGGTCGAACGCGTATGCACGGGGTGCAAAGCGAAACGTTGATGCTCCCCCGGGGCACAAAACAAAGCGGCGCGCCATTGGGCGCGCCGTTTTCGTATCCGCCGGTACATCGGCTCAGCGGCGGGTCTTGCCGCCGGTGCCGGTACCGGGTTCGTTGGGCTTGTTGCCGGTGCCGGTACCGGTGCCACCCGGTCGCGGACCACCGAAACCGGTGCCCATGCTGCGCTGGAATTCCTGCCACAGCTCCAGGTTGCGCTCGGTCAGCTGGTTCATCATCGCCCACGGGGTCTGGCCCAGCAGGTTGCCCATCTGCTGGCGGAACTGCTGCTGCTGGTCGAGGAAGACCTGCATGCTGCGCTCCAGGTAGTTGCCCATGAAGCCCTGCAGGGAATCGCCGTAGAAGCGGATCAGCTGGCTCAGCAGCTGGGTGGACAGCATCGGTTCGCCGTCCTGTTCCTGGTCGGCGATGATCTGCAGCAGGACCGAACGGGTGAGGTCGTCGCCGCTCTTGGCGTCACGGACTTCGAAGTCTTCACCGTCCAGGATCAGCTGGCGCACGTCCTCGATGGTGATGTAGCTGGAGATCTCGGTGTCGTAGAGACGGCGGTTCGGATACTTCTTGATGATGCGGGTCGCAGCCATTGAAGCGGTCACTCGTCACAGTAGATGCGAAGCATGGCGCAGTGCAGCAGCCGTTGCAACCGCCTCAGCCCCCGCCAGGCTTGGCTTTCACAGGGGATCATGTTGCGCAACAAGGGTTTGCGTGCTGCGCAGCATGACCATCGGCAGGGGCGGCGGGTGTGCGCCGCCGAGGCCGCCGGCGCGGCTTACCAACCCATATGGTGGCCGCCATTGATGTCCAGGTTGCTGCCGGTGATCCACGAGGCTTCCTCCGCCACCAGGAAGGACACCCCGTAAGCGATTTCCTCCGGCTTGCCGAGGCGCCCGGTGGGAATGTCGGCGACGATCTTGGCGCGCACTTCCTCCGGCACCGCCATCACCATGTCGGTCGCGACGTAGCCGGGCGAAATGGTGTTGACGGTAATGCCGAAGCCGGCGTTCTCGCGCGCCAGCGAGATGGTGAAGCCGTGCATGCCGGCCTTGGCCGCCGCGTAGTTGGCCTGGCCGTACTGGCCCTTCAGGCCGTTGATCGAGCTGATCTGGATGACCCGGCCCCAGCCGCGGCGGCGCATGCCCTCGATGACCGGGCGGGTGACGTTGAACACCGAATTGAGGTTGGTGTTGATCACATCGTGCCACTGGTCCGCGCGCATGCGATGGAACGTGGTGTCGCGGGTGATGCCCGCGTTGTTGACCAGGATCTCGACCGGGCCCAGCTCGGCCTCGACGGCGCGCACCAGCGCTTCGGCGCTGCCTGGATCGGAGACATCGCCCGGGAAGATCGACACGCTGTAGCCGCGTTCGGTCATTGCCTGCTGCCAGGCGCGGGCCTTGGCCTCGTCGCGGTAGTTGGTGGCGACCCGGTGGCCCTGGTCGGCCAGGCGTTGGCAGATGGCGGTGCCGATGCCGCCGGTTCCGCCGGTGACCAGTGCGACGCGAGATGTCATGGAGTGTTGTCCGGGTGTCGGGTGGGGGAAGGGGGATTCTGCAACATCGGCGCGGAAAGTGCGCCGGCTGGCAACAGGATGTCGGTCCGCGGCAGTCGTGCCGGGTCGAAGGCCTGCCGAGCGGTGGCCAGCAGCGTATCCAGGTCGTGCGCAGGTTCCAGCGCCCCAGGTGCCTGGCCGAGCAGCTTCCAGAGCTGGCGCAGCACGGGCAGCGGGTGCGAACTGTCCACCGGCAGCGCCGCCAGCGACTTGGACAGTTTGTGGCCCGGCGCATCCAGCAGCAGCGGCAGGTGCCAGTAGCGCGGCACCGCCAGCCCCAATGCCTGCTGCAGCAGGATCTGCCGCGCGGTGGAGTCGAGCAGGTCGGCGCCGCGCACCACTTCGGTCACTCCTTGTGCGGCGTCATCGACCACCACCGCCAACTGGTAGGCCCAGCATCCATCGGCGCGGCGCAGCACGAAGTCGCCGACCTCGGCGTGCACGTCCTGCTGCTGCGGGCCGCGCAGGCCATCGTCGAAGTACACGATGCTGCCCGGTGGCACGCGGAAGCGGACGGCAGGGTCCGGTCGAGGTTGCCGGGCGACGCAACGATGGTGGATGCCGCCGTTGGCGGCCAGGTCGCTGCGGCTGCAGTGGCAGACAAAGGCCAGGTCGCTGGCCAGCAGCACGTCCAGCGCGGCCTGGTAGGCCTCGCCGCGGGTGCTCTGCCAGAGGATCGGGCCATCGTGGACCAGGCCGAACGCGGCCAGCGCCCGCAGCTGTGACTCGGCGACGCCGGGCACGGTGCGTGGTGGATCGACGTCTTCGATGCGCAGCCGCCACAAGCCGCCGTTATGTCGCGCGAGCAGCCAGCTGCCGAAGGCGGCGAGCAGGGATCCGGGATGGAGCAGGCCGGTCGGCGAGGGCGCGAAACGACCGCAGGGAATGGGGGAGGTCATGCTGGCTGAATCGTCGGTCAGGTTGGCGCTTGAATTCAAGCTGACCACACCGCAAATTGACCGGTATCGACCCCTTCCGAGCCGGATTTTCCCATGTTTACCCGCATTGCCCTGTTCCTGGCGACCAACTTCGCGGTCCTGATTCTCGCCAGCATCGTGATGTCGTTGCTCGGGGTCAATCCAAGCCAGATGAGCGGCCTGCTGGTCATGGCCGCGATCTTCGGCTTCGGTGGCTCCTTCATCTCGCTGCTGCTCTCCAAGTGGATGGCCAAGCGCTCCACCGGTGCGGTGGTGATCACTGAGCCGCGCAACCAGACCGAGCGCTGGCTGCTGGCCACCGTCGAGCGCCAGGCCAAGGCGGCCGGTATCGGCATGCCCGAAGTAGCGGTGTACGAAGGCCCGGAGATCAACGCCTTCGCCACTGGTGCCAACCGCAACAACGCGCTGGTGGCGGTGTCCACCGGCCTGCTGCACAACATGAGCGAAGACGAGGCCGAAGCGGTGCTGGGCCACGAGATCGCCCACGTCGCCAACGGTGACATGATCACCATGGCGCTGCTGCAGGGCGTGCTGAACACCTTCGTGATCGTGCTGGCCCGCGTGGTCGGCGGCATCATCGACAGCGCGCTGTCGGGTAACCGCGAAGGCGGCGGCCGTGGCTTCGCCTATTACATCATCGTGTTCGTGCTGGAGATGGTGTTCGGCCTGTTCGCCACCATGATCTCGATGTGGTTCTCGCGCCACCGCGAGTTCCGCGCCGACGCCGGCGGTGCCTCGCTGGCCGGCCGCCAGAAGATGATCGCCGCGTTGGAGCGGCTGCAGCTGAACCACGGCCAGAGCACGCTGCCGACCCAGATTGCCGCCTTCGGTATTGCCGGTTCGACGGCGAAGAAGCTGTTCATGAGCCATCCGCCGCTGGAAGAGCGCATCGCCGCGCTGCGGGCGTCGACGGTGGCGTAAGTCTCCGTACTTCTACGGTAGTGCAGGAACGCCTGGCCCCGCGCCGGGCGTTTTTGTTTGCGCGGTGCATTGCTGATGCCGGATCGTGCCCGGGGGATCGTTTCCGCGACTGCGGGGAGATGTCACTTTCTTTGCTCGTGCAAAGAAAGTAACCAAAGAAACACGCCGCCGGGGCGCGAGCCGACGTGCTGCGCACGCCGGTACCCTGCGCTCCTCGGCCCGTCGAGGGACGGTGCGGGAACTCGCTGCGCTCAGACACCCGCACCTCTCCGCCCTCGCCAGACCTGCGGTGCTCGGCTCGCTCAAGGCGGACCCAAGGTCAAATGCCACAGCGGCACCCGGTTGATCCATGCCACGCGTGCATGCTGTTGCCCTTGATCTTGACCTTCCAGTCCGCCTTGAGCGAGCCGAGCATCGCAGGGGAATCAGGGGCGAAGAGGTGCCGGTGTCTGAGCGCAGCGAGTTCGGCGCCGTCCCCTGATTCTCCGAGAAGCGCAGGGAACCGTCGCGTAGCGACGGCTCGCGGCTGGCGGAGCGTTTCTTTGGTTACTTTCTCTGCACGAGCAAAGAAAGTGACACCCCTCCGCGGTCGCGGAAATGACTCTCCGTGCGCACAAACGAAAACGGCACCCTCGCAGGCGCCGTCTCCATGAACCGCATTACGCGAAACCTCAGAACTTCGCGTCGAACTCCGCCGCGTAGCCAGTGTTCACCAGCACCTTCTGCAGCGACTCGGCCACCTTCAGGTTGCCGGCAACGATCTGGTGGGTCTCCGGGCCACGGTTGTCCATCCGGCCCAGGGTCGCGCCCTTGAAGTCGCAGACCTTGCCACCCGCCTCGCGGACCAGCAGCAGCCCGGCAGCGATGTCCCACGCCTTCACGCCGGCTTCGAAATAGGCGTCGGCGCGGCCGCAGGCCACGTAGGCCAGGTCCAGCGCAGCCGAACCGGTGCGGCGGATGTCCTCAGCCTGGACCAGCAGGGTGTCGACCGACTTCAGCTGCGCGCTGGCGCGGCTGCGTTCGCGCGGGGCGAAGCCGGTGTGGATCATCGTGCCTTCCAGATCCTTGCGGTCGGCCACGCGGATGCGGCGGTCGTTCAGCACGGCGCCGGCGCCACGGCTGGCGGTGAACAGTTCATTGCGCAGCGGATCGAAGATGACGGCATCGGTCGGCTCGCCGTTCTCGACCAGGGCGATCGACACGCAGTAGTGCGGCACGCCGCGCAGGTAGTTGCTGGTGCCATCCAGCGGGTCGATGACCCACATCTGGCGGCGCTCGCCCTGCACGCCACCTTCTTCACCGAAGATGCCGTAATCCGGGTAGGCGCGCTTGAGTTCCTTGACGATGACCTTTTCCGCGTCCGCATCCACTTCGCTGGCGTAGTCCATCCGGCCCTTCTGCACCACGTTCAGTGCCTCGAGCTTGTTGATGTTGCGCAACAGGACGTTGCCGGCGAGGCGGGCGGCCTTGACCATGACGGTGACGGCGGGTTTCTGCATGGCGTGGGCTCCCGGAAAGGCAGAAGAGATGGACTGGCGGGGGAAAAGAGCGGGTCCGGCGCAGTGGCCGGCCGCACAGTTTACCATTGGTCATCGTCCAGCTCGACCTTTTCCCTGTTCATGTCCCAGTTTCCCGCCGCCACCCGCCTCCGATTTGTCCTGGTCGGTACCCAGCACCCCGGCAACATGGGGGCTGCCGCCCGCGCCCTGAAGACCATGGGCCTGGCCCGCCTGGTGCTGGTCGCCCCCGAAAAGCCGCTGGACGAGGAGGCCTTCCGCCGCTCGGCCGGTGCCGAAGACGTGCTGGGGGACGCTCCGGTGGTGGCCACCCTGGCCGAGGCCGTGGCTGACTGCCGCCTGGTACTGGGTTGCACGGCCCGTGCCCGCCGCGTCCAGCTGGAGGAATACCTGCCGGCCGACGCTGCCGCCCGTGCGGTGGCCAAGGCGGGCGAAGGTGCCGAGGTCGCACTGGTATTCGGCCGCGAGCGCACCGGCCTGACCAACGAGGAGCTGCAGCTCTGCCACGCCGCAGTGCACATCCCGTCAGACCCGGAGTTCAGCTCGCTCAACCTGGCCGCCGCCGTGCAGGTGCTGGCGTACGAAACGCGCATGCAGCTGCTGGGCGCGCAGCCGGCCGCCGACGCCGAGCCGGGCTTCCGCGAACAGGCCGCCAGCCATGAGCAGATGGAGAGCTTCTTCGCCCAGCTCGGCGACACTCTGGACGAGATCGATTTCCACAAGGGCCGCGCGCCGGAATCGGCGATGCGCAAGCTGCGCCGCCTGTTCCTGCGCAGCGAGCCGAGCGAGCAGGAAGTGCGCCTGTTGCGCGGCATCCTCGCCGACACCCAGCGCATGGCGCGTCTGGCCCAGGCCGGCAGCAAGGACAGCTGACGACGTTCTCATTTTTTCGGGTAGTCTGTCTGGATACCCAGGGGGGGATGACGTCTGTGTCGGGTCTGCGAAAGGCAATGCAGGGGGGACTGCTGAGCCTGGCCATGGTCCTGCTGGCCGGAGCCGTGCATGCAGCACCGGATCCGGTGCTGGTGCTGGGCCGGATCAGCGATGACCCCCAGGCTCACTACGAGCAGCTGCAACCCCTGCTGGACTACGTGGTGGCGCGCATGCATGACGTTGGCATCCAGGAGGGGCGGGTACTGATGGCCCGCGACCCGCAGCAGATGGCCAGCTATCTGCGGCGGGGACGGGTCGACTGGGTCACGGAAACCTCCGGTACGGCGGTGGCACTGGGCCAGCGCAGTGGCGCGCGGCCGCTGCTGTTGACCGAGCGCAACGGGGTGCGCGAATACCAGACGGTGTTCTTCGTGCGCAGCGACAGTCCCATCCAGCGGGTGCAGGATCTGCGCGGCCATCGCCTGGCCCTGCAGAACACGGCATCCACCAGCGCCTACCTGGTGCCGGTGATGACTCTGCTGAACCATGGCCTGTCGCCGCAGATCCTGGCCGGGGTCTGGGACGTGCCAGGGCGTGACAGCGTGGGGTATGTGTTCGCGCGCAGCGAGTTGAACATCGCGACGTACGTGCACAAGGGGATGGCGGATGTGGGGGCGGTGAGCAGCGTGGACTGGAACGACGAGCGGCGGGTGCCGGCTGCATTCCGGCGCGATTTCCGCGAACTGCTGCGCACCGAACCCTACCCGCGTGCGGTGGAGATGGTCCGCGCCGACCTCGATGCCCGGGTGCGCGACCGCCTGCAGGAAGTCCTGCTGCAGGCCGCCAGCGACCCGCAGGCACAGGGTGCGTTGCATCGGTTTTTTGGCACTTCCGGTTTCCACCGTGTCGATGCGCATGCGCAGCAGCGGTTGGATGAATTGAAACAAGGATTGACGCGCGTGCGGATGGAAGTGGAATGAAGTGGCTCGGCTCGGGGATGCAGGCCCGGTTCCTGCTGGCGATGGGCGGAGCGATGGTCGTGGTGGTCGCCATCCTGGCGGTGCTGCTGGGGCGCCAGACGGCGATGCAGAGCGAGGTGCGCACCCTCAGCGGTGGCGTCATCCATGAATTGTTCGACCGCAGCGTGCGCAGCCGCGGCGAGGCGATGGCACGCGAGTTGTCCGATGCGCTGGCCAACCCGCTGTATTACCGCGACCTGGACCAGGTCGGCGTGCTGGTGCGCAGCACGGCGCGACAGCCGGTGGTGCGCTATGTACTGGTGTTCGACGAGCGCGGCCGGCTGGTGCACGACGGCTCGGTCGAGGTCCCGGGATTCGGCCAGCCGATGGCCGATCCCCTGGCGCCCAAGGCTGCGGCGGCGCAGGCCTTGCTGGTGCAGGAATCGCCGAAGGTGCTGGACAACACGATGCCGATCATGGTCGGCAACCAGCGCATCGGCGGCGTCCGCGTCGGCATGGCGCTGGACGAAGTGCAGCAACGCGAACAGGCGGCCAACGCCACCCTTGGCGAGCGCCTGCAACTGGTCGGCAGCCGCCATCTGGGTTGGTTGCTGCTGATGCTGGGGTTGCTGGTGGTGATCGGCGTGGTGGTGATCCTGTACGTGCAGCGCACGCTGGTCGCGCCGATCCGCGATCTGGCCGCGGCCGCGCGCCGCATCGAGGCCGGTGACTACCAGACGCCCCTGGCCGAGAACACCCGTGACGACGAAGTGGGTGAGCTGGTGCGCGGCTTCGCCCGCATGCGCGATGCGATCGCCCGCCATGACCGTGAAGTGCGGCGCATGGCCTATACCGATGCGCTGACCGGGCTGACCAACCGGCTGGCATTCCGCGAAGCGCTGGACCATCGGCTGATGGCGGCGCGTGCCGCCAATCACCGGTTGGGCCTGCTGTTCGCCGACATCGACGATTTCAAGCGGGTCAACGACACGCTTGGCCATGAGGCCGGTGACGAGGCGTTGCTGCAGTTCGCACAGCGCATCGGCCGCGCCGTTGCGGTGGCAGGCGGCGACGAGGCCCTGCTGGCCCGCTTCGGCGGTGACGAGTTCGTGATCCTGGTGGGCGACGGTGATGTGGCCGCCAACGCGCGGCTGCTGGCCGAAGTGCTGGTGCGCGAGCTGGGCAGGCCGCTGGTGGTGCAGGGCAGGGAGCTGTTCCTGGGCACCTCGATCGGCGTGACCCTGTTCCCCGACGATGCGGCCGATGCGACCACCCTGTTGAAAAACGGCGACATCGCCATGTACCAGGCGAAGATGGCCGGCAAGAACTGCTATCGCTATTACAGCCGGGCGATGGACCACGCGGTCGAGCGTCGCGTGCATATGGAACAGGAACTGCGCGGGGCTTGGGAGCGCGGCGAACTGCGCCTGGCCTACCAGCCGATCTTCCGCATGCGCGACCGCCGCATGGTCGGCGTCGAAGTACTGCTGCGCTGGCAGCATCCGACCCTGGGCACGATCCCGCCGTCGGTGTTCATTGAAGTGGCCGAGCAGAGCGGCCTGATCGAGATCATCGGCCCGAAGGTACTGCGTGCGGCCTGCATGGAGGCCTCGCAGTGGCCACGCGGGGCGGCCGGGGACGACCTGTTCGTGTCGGTGAACGTGTCACCGCGGCAGCTGCGCGGCGGCGAACTGCCGGCGCTGGTCGCGCAATGCCTGCATGAGTCCGGGCTGCCTGCGTCGCGCCTGCATCTGGAGCTGACCGAGACCGCGGTGATCGGTGACGAGATGGTCGCCGCGCAGCTGCTGGACAAGCTGCACCGCACCGGCGTGAAGGTCTGGCTGGATGATTTCGGGACCGGCTTCTCTGGGCTCAGTCATCTGCGCCAGGTGCCGGTGGACGGCGTGAAGATCGACAAGAGCTTCGTGGCCGACATGCAGCGTGATCCCGACGACCTCGCATTGACCACGGCGATCATCGCCATGGCCCACGCGCTGGGCATCACGGTGGTGGCCGAGGGCATCGAGCAGCAGGCGCAGTTCGAACTGCTGGCGCAGCGCGGCTGCGATCTGGGGCAGGGCTACTGGCTGAGCCACCCGGTCACCGCCACCGAAGTGGTGCGGATGATCGAATCGGGCGTTTGACCGATTGACGTTGTAGCGGGGTCAGATCCCTTTTCCGCAGGAAAAGGGATCTGACCCCGCTACGGAATTACACCGGGCGCTTGCTCGGGTCGCCGGGCAGTTCGCGCACCAGCTTCGGGACCAGATAGCCGGACAGGCGCGCGGTCAACCCGGCAATCAATGCCTTGGCCCGGGTGTCGTCCACTTCGAAGTGGGCCACGCCCTCGACCCGGTCCAGCTGGTGCAGGTAGTAGGGCAGCACGCCGGCGGCGAAGCTGCGCTCGCTCAGGTCCTGCAGGGCCTGCACGCTGTCGTTGACCCCGCGCAGCAGCACCGCCTGGTTCAACAGCTGGGCGCCGATGCCGCGCAGGCGGGCCATCGCCGTGTCCACGCTGGCATCGAATTCATTGGCATGGTTGGCGTGGACCACGACCGCCAGCGGCCACGGCAGGCTGCCCAGCCAGGAGACCAGTTCATCGTCCACGCGCTCGGGCAGCACGATCGGCAGGCGGCTGTGGATGCGCAGGCGGCGGATATGCGGGATCGCGCGCAGGGCGTCGGTCAGCTCGACCAGCTTGTGCGTGGCCAGCGACAGCGGGTCACCGCCGGACAGGATCACCTCGTCGATGTCCGGGTCGGCGGCGATGGCGGCTACGGCCTCCTGCCAGCCACCCTTGGCGGCGTTCTCCGCGCCATAGTCGAAGTGGCGGCGGAAGCAGTAGCGGCAGTTGATCGCACAGCTGCCCGTCGCCACCAGCAGGGCGCGGCCACGGTATTTCTGGATGACGCCGGTGGCCTTCTTGGCCGCACCATCACCCACCGCATCGAAGCTGAACCCGGGCGCCGGGCGCATTTCCTCGTCGATCGGCAGCACCTGCCGCAGCAGCGGATCGGCCGGATCGCCCTTGCGCATGCGGGCCACGAACCCCTCCGGCACGCGCAGCGCGAACTGGGCCATGGCCGCTTCGGAGACGCCCAGTGCCGCCGGGTCCAGCTCCAGCCGGGCCAGCAGCGCCTGCGGGTCGCGCAGTGCCTGGCGCCAGAGCTGCTGCCAACGCGCGGGCGCGCCTGGCGACTGGGGCCGGGGGAAGGCGGAAAGCTGCATGGAGAGGGGGCCTGCGGTTATCATGGGGGCAGAAAAACAGTCGCCCACCGGCATCCGGTGGGCTTTCCATTCTAACGGCTCGCCGCACCCGCGGCGTTTTTGCCACTCAGGAGTTTACGCATGGCCAGCTACGGCATGAACGACGTCAAGAACGGGATGAAGATCCTGGTCAACAACCAACCGGCCGTCATCATCGACACCGAATACGTCAAGCCGGGCAAGGGCCAGGCCTTCACCCGCGTGAAGTACCGCCTGATCAAGGACGGCCGTACCCAGGAAGTGACCATGAAGTCGACCGACTCGCTGGATGCAGCCGACGTCGTCGATACCGACATGAACTTCATGTACAGCGACGGCGAGTACTGGCACTTCATGGACCCGGAATCCTTCGAGCAGGTCCAGGCCACCAAGGCCGGCATGGGCGGCGCCGAGAAGTGGCTGAAGGGCGAGGAGTCCTGCGTGGTCACCCTGTGGAACGGTGAGCCGATCTTCGTGCAGCCGCCGAACTTCGTCGAGCTGAAGATCACCGAAACCGATCCGGGCGTCCGTGGCGACACCTCGGGCGGCGGCGGCAAGCCGGCCACCCTGGAAACCGGCGCCGTGGTCCGCGTGCCGCTGTTCGTGAACCAGGACGAAGTGATCCGCGTCGACACCCGTTCGGGCGAATACTCCGCACGCGTCAAGTAATCCGGCGCAGCCGGATTACGGTAGTGCCGGCCGCTGGCCGGATACGCGCCATCGCATTCGCGCTGGCGCTCCCATGATCTGCTTCGGCAGATCATGGGCCCCGCTTCACGGGTTTCCAGACCCCGCCGCTTCGCGGCAGCCCCTGACTCAGGGGCGTGTCCCCAGAAGTATCTCGCCGCCCCCCAGCCAGTGAGCCCGCATGAGCGATAGCCCGCACCTCCCCGAAGCCTGCGACCTGCTCATCGAAGCCGGTTACGTCGTTCCGATCGAGCCGCATGCGGTGGTGCTGGAAGACCATGCCGTTGCCGTGCGTGGCAGCGAGATCGTGGCCATCCTGCCGCGTGCCGAGGCGCGCGCACGGTTCCGCGCCACCCAGGTGGTCAGCCGCCCCGAGGCGGCGCTGATGCCGGGCCTGGTCAATGCGCACACGCACAACCCGATGACCCTGCTGCGCGGCGTCGCCGACGACCTGCCGCTGATGACCTGGCTGCAGCAGCATATCTGGCCGGTGGAAGCGGCGGTGATCGGCCCCGAATTCGTCGCCGACGGCACCACCCTGGCCATCGCCGAGATGCTGCGCGGCGGCACCACCTGCGCCAACGAGAACTACTTCTTCGGCGATGTGCAGGCCGCCGTCTACAAGAAGCATGGTTTCCGCGCGCTGGTCGGCGCGGTCATCATCGATTTCCCCACCGCCTGGGCCAAGACCGACGACGAGTACTTCGCCAAGGCCGGTGAACTGCATGACCAGTGGCGCACCGATCCGCTGATCGGCACCGCGTTCGCGCCGCATGCGCCGTATACGGTCAACGATGCCAACTTCGAGCGGGTGCGGATGCTGTCCGACCAGCTCGACATGCAGGTGCACCTGCACACCCACGAGACCGCGCAGGAGATCAACGATTCGATCAAGCTGCACGGCCAGCGCCCGCTGGCGCGGCTGGATCGCCTCGGCCTGGTCAACGACCGCCTGATCGCGGTGCACATGACCCAGCTGACCGATGCGGAAATCCACCTGTGCGCCGAGCGTGGCGTCAGCGTGGTGCATTGCCCGGAATCGAACCTGAAGCTCGCCTCCGGTTTCTGCCCGGCCTGCGCCCTGCAGCGCGCCGGCGTGAACCTGGCGATCGGCACCGACGGCTGCGCCAGCAACAACGACCTGGACATGTTCAGCGAGAACCGCACCGCGGCGATCCTGGCCAAGGCCGTGGCCGATGACGCCACCGCGCTGGACGCGGCGACCACGCTGCGCGCGTCCACCCTGGGCGGTGCCCGCGCGCTGGGCTTCGGCGAGCGCATCGGTTCGATCGAAGTTGGCAAGCAGGCGGACCTGGTCTGCGTCGACCTGTCCGCACTGGAAACCCAGCCGCTGCACAACGTGCTGTCGCAGCTGGTGTACGCCACCGGCCGTCAGCAGGTCAGCGACGTCTGGATCGCCGGCAAGCCGAAGCTGGTGCAGCGCGAGCTGGTCGGCATGGACCTGCCGGGCATCATCGCCAACGCGCGCCAGTGGCGCGAGCGCATCCGTCATATCCGCGCCTGAACCCCGGCGCCGCAAGGACTCCCTCATGACTGCCCCCCACGCTTCCTCCAATTTCGATCAGGCCGAGCTGGACAAGTTCGCCGCGCTGGCCAACCGCTGGTGGGACGCTGACGGCCCGCAGAAGCCGCTGCATGCGCTGAACCCGGTGCGCCTGAAATACGTGGCCGACCGCGTGCCGCTGCGCGGCGCACGCGTACTCGACATCGGTTGCGGTGGCGGCCTGTTGAGCGAAGCGCTGGCCCAGGCCGGCGCCGACGTCACCGCCATCGACCTGGCGCCGGAGCTGGTCAAGGTCGCGCGCCTGCATGCGCTGGAAAGCGGCGCCAAGGTCGATTACCGGGTGCAGGCCGCCGAGGACCTGGCCGCCGAGCAGCCGGGCAGCTTCGATGTGGTGACCTGCATGGAAATGCTGGAGCACGTGCCAGACCCGGGCGCGATCATCGAGGCCTGCAAGCGCCTGCTGAAGCCCGGCGGCCATCTGTTCCTGTCGACCATCAACCGCACCGCTGCCGCGTTCGCGGTGGCGATTGTCGGTGCCGAGTACGTGGCGCGGCTGCTGCCCAAGGGCACGCACCACTACCAGGAATTCATCAAGCCGGCCGAGCTGGCGCGCTGGTTGCGCGAGGCCGACATGCAGCTGGTGGACGTCAGCGGCATGGCCTACGAGCCGTGGCGCAACCACGCCCGCCTGAGCAGCCGCACCGACATCAACTACCTGGCCTACGCGGTCAAGCCGGCATGACCTCCGCCCGCTTCCCGCGTGCGGTGCTGTTCGACCTGGACGGCACGTTGCTGGACAGCGCGCCGGACTTCGTCGCCACCTGCAACGCGATGCTGGCCGAACGTGGTCGTGCACCCATCGATCCGGCCGCACTGCGCCCGGTGGTGTCGAAGGGCTCGCGGGCGATGGTCTCGGCCGCGTTCCCGGACCTGGATGCCGCTGCGCGCGATGCACTGATCCCGGAATTCCTGCAGCGCTATGAAGCGTTGATCGGCCAGCACGCAGTGCTGTTCGACGGCGTGGCCGGCATGCTCGCCGCGCTGGATGAGGCCGGTACGGTGTGGGGCATCGTCACCAACAAACCCGAGTACCTGGCGCGCCTGATCCTGCCGCAGCACGGCTGGCAGCAGCGCTGCGCGGTGCTGGTCGGCGGTGACAGCCTGGCCGAACGCAAGCCGCACCCGCTGCCGCTGCTGCACGCTGCGCAGGCCATTGGCATTGCCGCCGAAGACTGCGTGTACGTGGGTGACGACGAGCGCGACATCATCGCCGCACGCGCTGCCGCCATGCCGTCGGTGGCGGCGCTGTGGGGCTACCGCCTGCACAGCGACGACCCGCTGGCCTGGCAGGCCGACGTGCTGGTCGAGAACGCCGAACTTCTGCAACTGGCCAGTCTCTGGCCGACCCGGCCGGCAGCCCCGGCCCAGCCGTAAGGAATCACGTAGTGAGCAGTACCGCGCTGGACAGTTTCCTCGACAAGTGGCGCAGCCGTTGGCCGGAATGGTCGGTGGCCGCCCCGTTCGTGGCCGAATCGCAACGCGAGCTTGCCGTGGCGTGGTTTGCGCTGCTGCAGGAGTTCGACGACATGCTCAATACCGGCGGCGATCCGCTGCCGGCCGATGCCAAGCTGGCATGGTGGGGCGAGGAGCTGCGCAGCTGGGCCGGGCATCGTTCGCGCCATCCACTGGGCCGTCTGCTGGAGCCGGTGCGTGCGCCGTGGGTGCAGTTGGCCGAGGCGCTGCCGGATCTGGTTGAAGCACGCACCGTCGCGCTGGACGCTGCCAGTGCCGAGCGTGCGCTGGCCAACTACGCTGAAGCCGTGGCCGCGGTCGAGGCGGCCTTGTTCGCGGACAAGCCGCGCACCGGTGCCGGCCGTGCGGTGCAGCTGCAGACCCTGGCCCAGCGCCTGCAGGATGCCGGCGTGGCCGGTGTACCGCGCAGCCTGCTGGACGGTGATGCCAGCACGGCTGCACAGCGCTGGGCGCAGCATCTGTTGAAGGGCTGGGGCACGCGCGTGCCCGGCCCGCGCCCGCGCCGTGTGTGGTCCAGCCTGGCGCGCGCCCGCGTTGCCGCGCAGGCCGCAGGCAAGCCGATTGAAGCGACCCCGGTGCGCACCTTGTTGCGCGTGTGGTGGGCCGCGCGCGGTTGATCGATCGGCGCTGTTGACTGCTTCTGGTGGGTGCGGACCTTGGTCCGCACGCTCTGTGAGGTTGTGCCGACCAAGGTTGGCACCCACCAAAGCGCATTGCGCGCGTTACTTGCGTTCCAGTACCAGTAGCGGATCGATACGGGTATCGAACCAGTTCATGCCCCAGTGCAGGTGCGGGCCGGTGGCGCGGCCGGTGGCGCCGACCGCGGCGATCACCTGGCCTTGTTCCACACGGTCGCCAACTTTTACGTCGATGCGCGACAGGTGCAGGAAGTTGGAGCTGACCCCGAAACCATGGTCGAGCAGCAGCGTACCGCCGGTCAGGTACAGGTCCGGCCCGGCGAAGGTGACGATGCCGGCGGCCGGTGCCTTCACCGGCGTGCCGGTCGGTACCGCGATGTCCATGCCGGAATGACCGGCACCGGGCTGCCCGTTGTAGACGCGCGCATTGCCGAAGCGGCCACTGATACGGCCCTGCACCGGCCAGATGAAGGTCTGGGTGAAGTCGGTGCGGTCGTCATCGCGGGCACGTGCCGCGGTCACCTGCGCCTGTTCGCGCTTGATCCGCTCGGCAATCGCCGGCGGCGGGTTCACCGTCTTCGGCGGCACGCCGTTGACCCGCTCGGTGGGCCAGTCGCGCGGGGTCACCGCAATGGTCGCGGTCTCGCTGCCACCATCAGGGCGTTGCACCTGCACGCGCAGCGGACCCTTCTCGTCGCGGCCGATGCCGAACACCACGCTGCCATAGCCGCTCACCCGCAGTTGGCGGCCGGCGTACTGCACGCGGCTGCCGGCGGGTACCTTGCCGATCACCAGTGCGCCCTGCGACGCGCTGGCCGGGAACACCACGCGGCTGTCGATCAGGCTGCCGATGGCATCCTGCGCGTGAGCCGACGGTACGCTGAGCAGGGGCGCCGCCAGCAGCAGCGCCCCGGTAAATAGAGCCGCGCGCATCAGCGGTCGTAGGTCATGCGCTGGCCGGCGGGCTCGCCCACCAGTTTGCTGCCGTCCCACACCAGCTGGCCATTGACCCAGGTGGAGGCCACGCGCGAACGGAAGGTCGTGCCTTCGAACGGCGACCAGCCGCACTTGGACAGCACGTCCTCGCGCTTGACGGTGAACGGCACGTCTTCCACCAGCACCAGATCGGCGAAGTAGCCTTCGCGCAGGAAGCCGCGCTCTTCCACGTCGAACAACTGTGCCGGCGCGTGTGCGAATTTCTGCACCACCTGCTCGCGGGTCAGCTTGCCTTCGTGCACGCGCTCCAGCGCGGCCACCAGCGCGTACTGCACCAGCGGCAGGCCCGACGGTGCCTGCGCGTACGGCTTCTGCTTCTCTTCCCAGGTGTGCGGCGCGTGGTCGGTGGCCAGCACGTCCAGCACGTCGTCGGCCAGCGCAGCGGTGATCGCCTCTCGGTCGGACACTTCCTTGATCGCCGGGTTGCACTTGATCAGGTTGCCCTTGGTCGCGTAATCCGGGCGCGCGAAGTGCAGGAAGTGCACGCAGGTCTCGGCAGTGATCTGCTTGCGGCTGCCGTCGGCGCGGATCAGCGGGCCCTTCTCGAACAGCGCCAGCTCATCGGCGGTGGAGATGTGCAGCACATGCAGGCGGGTGCCGTGCTTGCGCGCCAGCGACATCGCCAGGCGGGTCGACTTGATGCAGGCCTCGCGCGAACGGATGTCCGGATGCATGTCAGGGGTCAGCGCATCGCCGTACTTTTCCTGGAAGGCCTTCAGGTTGGCATCGATCATCGGCGTGTCTTCGCAGTGCGTGATGATCGGGGTCGGGCATTCGCGGAAGATCGCATCCAGCGTTTCCGGGTTGTCCACCAGCATGTTGCCGGTCGAAGCACCCATGAACACCTTCACGCCCGGGGCCTTCTTCGGGTCCAGCGCACGGATCGCGTCGAGGTTGTCATTGCTGGCGCCGTGGTAGAAGCCATAGTTGGCCCAGGCGCGGCCGCGCGCGAGCTCGTACTTGGCTTCGAGGATGGTCGAATCCAGCGTCGGCGGGTTGGTGTTGGGCATGTCCATGAAGCTGGTCAGGCCACCGGCCACGGCCGCGGCCGATTCGCTGGCGATGTCGCCCTTGTGGGTCAGGCCCGGTTCGCGGAAGTGCACCTGGTCATCGATCATGCCGGGCAGCAGCCAGCGTCCGGCCGCATCCACCACCTGCTCGCCGTCGCGCGGCGCCAGCCCGCTGCCGATCTGCGCGATGCGGCCGTTCTCGATGCGCAGGTCGCCGTCGAAGGTGCGGCCTTCGTTGACCATCCGGGCGTTGGTGATGAGGGTGGAGGACATGTCAGTGTTTTCCTGTGCAACGGCAAGAGGGGGCGTTGGGAGACTCGGGCACGGGGTCGAAGCCGCCGGGATGGAACGGGTGGCAGCGACCGAGCCGGCGTGCTGCCAGCCAGCTGCCGCGCAGCGGGCCGTGCCGCGAGATGGCTTGCATCGCGTATTCAGAACAGCTCGGCACGAAACGGCAGCGTGGCCCCAGCAAGGGGCTGATGAAGCGCTTGTAGAAGCGCAGCAGGGCAATGAGCAGGCGCGAGATCACCCAGTCATCTTATGCCAGTTGGCATGAAGGCCGCATTTGTGCAGGATGGGCCGTTGGTCGCATGTCGCCGATGGCCTGCGACCGGTACCAGCACCTGCGGGTGCTGGCCAGGTTCCGTACCGCGCAAGGCGGTCCGTGTTCGTCGGACTGCCTCCAAGGGCGCCTTGACTCCAGGACTGAATGGAGCAGGGTGCCGAGGTTGCTGCTGCGGGTCGGGTAGGCTATAAAGGCCCGCTTTCCCGGGCCCCGGGGAATCCAAGGAAGAGCGTTTCGTGGCTGCTAAAAAAACTGCAAAGAAGGCCGCAACGGCCGCCAAGAAAACCGCCAAGCCTGTTGTGAAGAAGTTGGCGGCAAAGCCCGTTGCCAGGAAACCGGCCAGCAAGCCGGCGACCAAGGCAGCGTCCTCGCAACCGGCGGCCAGGAAGGCCACCGCAAAGAAAACGCCGGTCAAGGCAACCAAGCCGGTGGCGAAGAAGGCTGCTGCGCCCGCCAAGGCCAAGCCTGCCGCTGCCAGCAAGAAGGCGCCGGTGGTGAAGAAGGCCGCCAGCAAGGCTGCGCCGGTGAAGAAGGCTGCCGCCAAGCCAGTGGCGAAGAAGGCAGCAACCAAGCCGGCGCCGAAGGCGGTGGTGAAGAAGGCTGCGGTCAAGCCGGTTGCCAAGCCCGCAGCAAAGAAGGTCGCTGCGGCCAAGCCGGTCGCCACACCTGCCGCTGTAAAGAAGGTTGCCAAGAATGTTGCCGCGCCGGCCGTAAAGCCGACCCCGGCCCCAGTAGTGAAGTCCGCACCGAAGCCTGCTGCCACGCCGGCTCCGGCCAAGCCTGTCCCGGCCAAGACCGTGGCAGTGGCAGCAGCCCAACCGGCCTCCAAGCCGGCCCCGGCCGCCGCTCCTGCCGCCTCGAAGGCCCCGCAATCCAAGAATCCCGTGCCCGTTTCGAAATCGCCTGCCAAAACCGCCGTGAAATCCGATTCCGCCCCGAAGACCGTGTCGCGCCCTGTCGGCAAGGTTGCCGTGGCCGTCGCCGCCCGCTCGGCGGCACCGGCCCCGCGCAGCAAGTACAAGGTGGTCGAGTACAAGACCGACGAGGCCACCGGCCGCCCGATCCTGCCGGCTGGCTACAAGCCGTCCTCGGAAGAGGAATACATGAGCCCGCTGCAGCAGGAATACTTCCGCCAGCGCCTGCAGAACTGGCGCGCGGACCTGGTGGAAGAGTCCAAGCAGACCATCGAGAACCTGCGCGAGGAAGTGCGTGACATCGGCGACGAAGCCGAGCGTGCGACCCGCGAGACCGAGAACTCGCTGGAACTGCGTACCCGCGACCGCTATCGCAAGCTGATCGGCAAGATCGACAGCACCCTGAAGCGCCTGGAAGCGGGCGACTACGGTTACTGCGTCGACACCGGCGAGGAAATCGGCCTGGAACGCCTGGAAGCGCGCCTCACCGCCGAACGCACCATCGACGCCCAGGAGCGTTGGGAGCACCTGCAGAAGCAGCAGGGCGACTGATTCCCGCTCGTTGTATGGTCATGCAGAAAACCCGGCTTCGGCCGGGTTTTTTGTTGGGGTGGTTGACTGGGTAGAACGGCGCCTTCCGCGTATCAGAGGGAGCCTGCGGGTGGGTCCGGGCAGGACACGCTGCAAGTACATCCCTGTAAGCTCGGCCGCGGCATCCATGCCGCGGACGGTCCTGCCCGGACCCACCCGCAGGCTCTCAACGGTTTCCTGCGTGCGCGGCCGATGTAGGGCCGAGCCCACGTTCGGCTCAGGCCGAAGCTGGAGGGCAAGGAAGAGGAAAAGCAAAAGCAGAAAGCAAAAGCAGCCAAGCATGGCTTGACTCTACCAAGAGCGGTCATGCGTGCGCTCGCGGCTGTTGAGTCCGCCTTGTAGCGAGCCGAGCACCGCAGGGGAATCAGGGGCGAAGAGGCGCCGCTGTTTGAGCGCAGCGAGTTCGGCGCCGTCCCCTGATTCACCGAGGAGCACGGGGCACCGGCGCGCAGCGCCGGCTCGCGGATGGCGGAGCGCTTCTTTGGTTACTTTCTTTTCGCGAAAAGAAAGTAACACCCCGCCGCGGTCGCGGAAAAGGGCCGCCGGGCATGGCCCGGCGCTACCAATGCGTCGGCGCACGTAAAGCGGCTGTCGCGGAAACGACGAGCCGACGCTACTGCAGATCACGCAAATTCAGTTTCCGCAGCGTCGGGTTCTTCCACGCGGTGATCCCGGCCACGCTCAACACCGCAAACCCACCCAGCACCACTGCAGGCACCAGCCCCAGCAGACGGGCCATCGTGCCGGCATAGAACGCGCCCAGCTCGTTGGACGAACTGATGAAGATGCCGTTGATCGACGACACCCGTCCGCGCATTTCTTCCGGCGTGGCCAACTGCAGGATGGTCGAGCGGATCACCACCGAGACGCCATCGAAGGCCCCATAGAACAGCAGGATCAGCGCCGACAGCCAGAAGTGCTGCGACAGGCCGAAGCCGATCACGCACAGGCCGAACCCCGCCACCGCGAACAGCAACACGCGGCCGGCATTGCGGTGCAGCGGGTGGCGGGCCAGCCACAGGCCCACGAACACCGAACCGAGCGCCGGCATCGCGCGCAGGATGCCGAGGCCCTCCGGACCGTGGTGCAGGATTTCGTGCAGGAAGGCCGGCAGCATCGCCACCACGCCGCCCAGCAGCACCGAGAACATGTCCAGCGCCATCGCGCCGACCATGATCCGGTTGCCGACCACGAATCGCGCGCCTTCGGCGATGCTCTTGAAGATCGGCGCGGCCGGACCGGTGTGCACCGGCTCCTCCACTTTCAGCGTGGCCAGGCAGGCCATCGCCACCAGCGCAAAGGCCGTAGCCACCGCGTAGGACAGGCCCTTGCCGCCGAAGCCGACCAGCACGCCGCCCAGCGCCGGGCCGGCCACCATGCCGGCCTGGAAAACCACGGCGCCGAGGCCAGCGCCACGCGCGAACTGGTCACGGGCCAGCACGCGGGCGAACAGTGCGTTGTAGATTGGCGACAGGAAGGCGCGGACCATGCCGGTCAGGGCGATGGCCGCATAGATCGGCCACACGCCCTCGAACGGCAGCCAACCCGTCGCAACGCTGGTCAGCACCAGCGCCGTGGCGATCAGCCCGGAACAGGCGACCATGCCCAGCCGACGGCGCGGCAGGTGGTCGACCAGATAGCCGGCGAACGGCGCCACGCAGAAGAACGGCAGCACCTCGGCCAGGCCGACCAGGCCCAGCGAGAACGGATTGCGGGTGACTTCGTAGATGTGCCAGCCGACGGTGACCGCCACCACCTGGTAGGACAGCATCGCGAAGATGCGGTAGGCCAGCAGCTTGGCGAAACCGGGCCGGGACAGCAGGCCCAGCGCGGTGTCTTCGGCTGTGGCAGGCTCGCTCACGACGGGTCGCGCTGCAGCTGGGCCTGCGCGGTCTCGCGGATGAAGGCCAGCATCGCCGCCACGCCGTTGCTGCGGGTGGGGGAGAGGTGACGGGCCAGGCCGATGTCCTGGATGTAGCTGGGCTCGGTGTCCAGGATTTCCTGTGCCGAGCGCCCGGAGTACACGCGCAGGGCCAGGAAGATCAGGCCGGAAACGATGGCCGAATCACTGATGGCATGGAAGCGCAGCGACTGCGCGTTGCCTTCCGGCACGATCCAGACCATCGACTGGCAGCCGAGCAGGCGGTGCTCTTCGGTCTTCCATTCGTCCGGGAAGGCGGGCAGCTTGCGGCCGAGGTCGATCAGGTACTGGTAGCGCTCGGACCAGTCGCCGAAGAAGCCGAATTCCTCGGCGATGGCGGTCTGGGCCTCGGCGGCGGTAGGTTCAAGCGGGAACGGGGAGTCGGTCACAACAGTCTCTACAGTGGGGGCGTGGCCGGCGGGCCGGCCACGGGGCAGGGCAGGTCAGCCGCGCTTGCGCGACCAGCGCACGCCCTGCGGGGTGTCTTCCAGCACGATGCCTTCGGCGGCCAGCTGGTCGCGGATGGCATCGGAACGGGCGAAATCACGCGCCTTCTTGGCCGCAGCACGCTCGTCGATCAGGCCCTGGATGCGGGCATCGTCGCCGTCATCGCCCGCAGCGGTACCGAACCACTGCGCCGGATCGGCCTGCAGCAGGCCCAGCGCCAGGCCGGCGCCGAGCAGCTCGCCCTTCAGCCGTGCCTGTTCGGCCGGGTCGGTGGCGCGGCGTGCATCGGCGGCGATGCGGGCCACTTCGGCCAGCGCCTGCGGGGTGTTCAGGTCGTCATCCAGGGTCGCCTCGACGCTGGCCGGGATCACCGCGCTGGCTTCGATCGACGCCAGCTCGCGCAGCGTGCCGTACAGGCGGTCCAGGGTGCGCACCGACTGCTCGATCAGGCCATCGGACCAGTCCAGCGGCTGCCGGTAATGGGCCGACAGCAGGGCCAGACGCAGCGCTTCCGGCGGATGCTGGCGCACCAGGTCGTGTACGCGCTCGATGTTGCCCAGCGACTTGCTCATCTTGGCGCCGCCGAAGTTGAGCATGCCGTTGTGCAGCCAGTAGCGGGCAAAGATCCTGCCGCCATGCGCGCATTCGCTCTGCGCGATCTCGTTCTCGTGGTGCGGGAACTGCAGGTCGACACCGCCGGCATGGATGTCGATGGTCTCGCCCAGATGGGCGGCCGCCATCGCCGAGCATTCGATGTGCCAGCCCGGGCGGCCGCGGCCCCAGGGCGATTCCCAGCCGGGCAGGTCGTCGCTGGACGGCTTCCACAGCACGAAATCGCCCGGATCACGCTTGTAGGGGGCGACATCGACGCGGGCGCCGGCCAGCATCTCTTCCGGATCGCGTCGCGAGAGCTTGCCGTAGCCGTCGAAGCTGGCCACCGCGAACAGCACGTGGCCTTCGGCGGCATAGGCATGACCATTGGCGATCAGCTGCTCGATCATGGTGATGATCTGCGGCATGTGCGCAGTCACTTCCGGCTCGATGTCCGGCGGCACCACGCCCAGCGCGGCCATGTCTTCACGGTAGGCGGCGGCGAACCTGTCGGTGATGGTGCTGATCGGCACCCCCTGCTCGCGTGCAGCGGTGTTGATCTTGTCGTCCACGTCGGTGATGTTGCGCGCGTAGCGCAGGCCACCGAAACGCCGCCGCAGCAGATCGGCCAGCACCCCGAACACCACCGGGCCACGGGCGTTGCCGATGTGCACGTAGTTGTAGACCGTGGGGCCGCACACATACAGGGTCGGACAGGCCGGATCGAGCGGGGTGAACGGTTCGAGCTGGCGAGTCAGGTTGTTGTGCAGGCGCAGGGTCATGGGGCTGTGGCTGGGGGACAAGCCCGTGATTTTAGAACGTGTCGGCCCGCTTTGGGGCGCCGATTGCCACCGGTGGACGCCGGCTCCCCCCAAGGTGGGGTGGGCAGGAGCGGCGTGGACGGGTAATGTTCAGCCCCTTGCGCTCGTCACTGCCTACACTATTGCCGTGTCCTTGCTCCCGTCGCCACTGAAATCCACCGCGTTGCTGACCCTGGCCTGCCTGTCGGCGACGGCCGCCGTGGCCCAGGCGCAGGAAGCCGAGCCGCGCAACCGGGTGGTGATCGTCGAGAACGTGAAGTTCGACTATGCGCAGGTGCTGAACGTCGAGCCGGTGTTCCAGACCCTGCGCGCGACCCGCACCGAGGAGCATTGCGAGCCGATCTCGACCCGCACCCTGGCCCCGGTCAACGTCACCGGTGAAGAGCCGGTCGAGGACAAGGGCCGGATCAGCCGCTTCTGGGACTCGGTGCGCTCGATGTTCAAGCGCAGCGATGAAGAGGTCTCCGAGGAGACCGCCGCCGAGACGCCCGCCCCGGCACCGGCCAACAACGGCCCGATGCTGACCCGCGACTGCCGCATCGTGCCGGTCGGGCGTGAATTCCGCCGGCCGATCGCCTATGACGTGGATTACGTCTACAAGGGCACCAAGTACCGGTCGCGCCTGCCGGAAGACCCCGGCAACCGGCTGAAGATCCGGGTTTCGATCACCCCCTGGGTCGGCCCCGAGCAGGGCGCCGCCGGTAATCCCTGATTCTGCGACCCCGGCCCCTTGCGTCGGCCCCGGCCGCATGCAAAGATTGGCGGCCATGAAGCTCACCGACTTCCAGCACGACAGCAGCGCAGCCCGACAGGCGTCGGGCATGACCTCGCGTGCGCGTCGACCGGAACCCCACATCCTCGCTGGGTAACCGGAGCTTTCTGCTGTTCGTCCGAAAAAAACCCAGCCCGCCGGCTGGGTTTTTTCGTTTCCGCGCTTAAAAAATGCATGTGCTGAAAGCTGCAACTGCAACCTTTTCGATCCACCTTTGCTTCCTGCTTTTCCCTTCCACCGCGTCGAACCCGGCGCCGCCACGCAAGGAAAGATGATGTCCCCCAAGCACTTCCTGAACACCCAGGACTGGAGCCGCAGCGATCTTGACGCGCTGCTGACCCAGGCCGCGCTGTTCAAGCGCAACAAGCTCGGCGACCAGCTCAAGGGCAAGTCGATCGCGCTGGTGTTCTTCAACCCCTCCATGCGCACCCGCACCAGCTTCGAACTGGGCGCATTCCAGCTCGGCGCCCACGCGGTGGTGCTGCAGCCGGGCAAGGATGCGTGGCCGATCGAGTTCAACCTCGGCACGGTGATGGACGGCGATACCGAAGAACACATTGCGGAAGTGGCCAAGGTGCTGGGCCGTTACTGCGACATCATCGCCGTGCGTGCGTTCCCCAAGTTCATCGACTGGGCCTACGACCGCCAGGACATCGTCCTCAACAGCTTCGCCAAGTATTCGCCGGTGCCGGTCATCAACATGGAGACCATCACCCACCCGTGCCAGGAGCTGGCCCACATCATGGCCCTGCAGGAGCACTTCGGCACCCAGGACCTGCGTGGCAAGAAGTACGTGCTGACCTGGACCTACCATCCCAAGCCGCTGAACACCGCCGTGGCCAACTCGGCACTGACCATCGCCACCCGCATGGGCATGGACGTGACCCTGCTGTGCCCGACCGCCGACTACATCCTCGACGATCGCTACATGGGCTGGGCCGAGCAGAACGTGGCCGAGAGCGGCGGTTCGCTGAAGATCAGCCATGACATCGACAGCGCCTACGCCGGCGCCGACGTGGTCTACGCCAAGAGCTGGGGCGCGCTGCCGTTCTTCGGCAACTGGGAGCCGGAGAAGCCGATCCGCGACCAGTTCAAGCACTTCATCGTGGACGAGCGGAAGATGGCACTGACCAACAACGGTGTGTTCAGCCACTGCCTGCCGCTGCGCCGGAACGTGAAGGCCACCGACGCGGTGATGGATTCGCCGCAGTGCATCGCCATCAACGAAGCCGAGAACCGCCTGCACGTGCAGAAGGCGATCATGGCGGCCGTTGCCGGGCGCTAGATCGAACAAGGGGTAGAGCCGACCGTTGGTCGGCTGCTCCCGCAGCGGCGCATCTATCATTCCAGCCGACCAACGGTCGGCTCTACCGAATTCCCATCCCCCAAGTGGACCTGACTCCCATGAGCAACAAAGACGTCGTTCTCGCCTTCTCCGGCGGCCTGGATACCAGCTTCTGCGTGCCGTACCTGCAGGAGCGCGGCTACAACGTGCACACCGTGTTCGCCGACACCGGCGGCGTGGATGATGAAGAGCGCGATTTCATCGAAAAGCGCGCCGCCGAACTGGGCGTGACCAGCCACGTCACCGTCAACGGTGGCCCGGCCATCTGGGAAGGCTTCGTCAAGCCGTTCGTGTGGGCCGGCGAAGGCTACCAGGGCCAGTACCCGCTGCTGGTCTCGGACCGCTACCTGATCGTCGATGCCGCGCTGAAGCGTGCCGCCGAACTGGGCACCAACATCATCGCCCACGGCTGCACCGGCATGGGCAACGACCAGGTCCGCTTCGACCTGGCCGTGAAGGCGCTGGGTGACTACCAGATCATCGCGCCGATCCGCGAGATCCAGAAGGAACACACCCAGACCCGCGCCTACGAGCAGAAGTACCTGGAAGAGCGCGGCTTCGGCGTGCGCGCCAAGCAGCAGGCCTACACCATCAACGAGAACCTGCTGGGCCTGACCATGTCCGGCGGCGAGATCGACCGTTGGGAAGCCCCGGGCGAGGGCGCCCGTGGCTGGTGCGCACCGCGCAGCGAGTGGCCGGAGCAGGCGCTGACCGTCACCCTGAAGTTCGTTGAAGGCGAAGCCGTTGAACTGAACGGCAAGGCGCTGCCGGGCGACCAGATCCTGGCCCAGCTCAACAAGCTGTTCGCCCCGTACGGCGTCGGTCGCGGCGTGTACACCGGCGACACCGTGATCGGCCTGAAGGGCCGCATCGTGTTCGAGGCCCCGGGCCTGGTTTCGCTGCTGGCCGCACACCGCGCGCTGGAAGATGCGGTGCTGACCAAGCAGCAGAACCGCTTCAAGCCGGACGTGGCGCGCAAGTGGGTGGAGCTGGTGTACGAAGGCTTCTACCACGATCCGCTGAAGACCGACATCGAAGCCTTCCTGAAGTCCTCGCAGGCCAAGGTGAACGGTGAAGTGGTGCTGGAAACCCGCGGTGGCCGCGTCGATGCAGTGGCGGTGAAGTCGCCGCACCTGCTCAACACCAAGGGTGCCACCTACGCGCAGTCGGCCGACTGGGGCGTGGAAGAGGCAGAGGGCTTCATCAAGCTGTTCGGCATGAGCTCCACTGTCTATGCGCAGGTCAATCGTGGTTGACCTGTGACGGGGTGCCGGCCGCTGGCCGGCGCCTCGCAACGTCGATGGAGGGTAGTGCCGGCCGCTGGCCGGCTCGTGGCACGGCTGGATCATTGCGGAGCCGGCCAGCCTGACTGGTCAACATCAGCAACGGCAGCAGCGCGGTAAGCCCCACCAGCATGGC
>NZ_JACIUW010000032.1:0-36276 GCF_014145825.1 Stenotrophomonas sp. I18B00994
CATGGATGCGGCGACCGAGCTTACATGGGTGAGGGCGCTTTGCTTGCGAAGCACTGCTTCGCAAGCGCCCGAACGCACAGCCGCCAGCGGCTGGGCCGGGCCCCGGAAGGGGGACTTGCAGCGTCCCTCGCAACCGGACCCACCCCGCCAAACCACGGAATGCCCGCTGTTGCCGTTGCTTCTGAGGTGGCCGGCCAGCGGCCGGAACTACCACGGGTGCAGGGCGCAGCCCTGCAAAGAACCCTACCCCCGCGGTCGGCCGCGCGAGGGCACCAGTGCGAACGTATCCACTGCCAGCTTCTCGGCATGGTTCAACCACGCGCGGATTTCCAGATCATCCACTTCGTGGTCCAGCCCGAACGACACGTTGATCTTGCCGTTGGCATCGGGCTGCACCCACTGCTGGGCCAGCACCACCTTGCGCTGCGAGGACACCGCTTCGATCCAGAAACCACGATCGGGGCGCGTGCTCGCCACCAGCTGCAGCATGTACTGGCCGGCGCGGGTGCGGCGACCCTTCTGGGTGATCATGTGCGCCTGGCGCACGCTCGGGCGCGGGCCCTGGAATGCGTCCAGCGGTGCGTCCACGGCAATGCCGCCACGCAGGTCGTTGTCACGGTACAGCTTGATGCCGTTGTCGCGGTTGACCAGCAGGGCGCACCAGTCGCCATCGGCCGAGCCATCCTCGAACGCGGTGCAGCGGTCGACATAGGCCAGGGTGTTGTCCGGGTCTGCATCATCAAACTGGCGCGAGGTGTTCTCCAGATACACCGACTTCAATCCCCAGTCCTTGTCATATTCCAGCAGCACCGGCGGTTGCACGTGCTGCAGGCCGACCACCACCTGGTCGTCGCCGTCGATCCTCAGTTCGCGGGTCGGCTCACCCAGCCACAGCGAGCGGGCGAAGGCGAGGTACTGCGGGTAGTCTCGGCCGCCATCACGCTGGGTGGCCACGCTGGCGCTGGGCGCGCGCTGGGTATCGATCAGTGAACGGCCAAAGCCCATCGTCTTCAGGTTCGGGTCCAGCAGGCTGAGCAGGGTCGCACCCGAATCCAGGGTGGTGCCGGCGTCGGCGCTGAGCTGCTGCGGGGCAATGCCATCGCCCAGGAAAAGCAGCAGGTTCTCGCGCTTCTGCCGGGTCAGGATGTGGGTCAGATCGTTGGGCATCGCCAGGTGGTCGGAGGCGATCACGATCAGCGTGTCCTTGCCGTACGGGCTGGCCTGGATGCGTTCGACCAGCTGCGAGATCAGCCGGTCGCTGCACTTGAGCGCGTTGAGCATGTTGATGTTGCCGTACTGGCTCTGGTAGCGCTCGCCCTTGCACGACACCGGCAGGTGGCCCGCCGGGTGGTGGGTGTCCATGGTGAGCGTGGTGAGCATGAACGGCGAGCCGGCGCGCGAGAGCTGTTCGAAGCGCTGGTAGGCGGTATCCAGCAGCACGTCGTCGTGCACGCCCCAGGCGGAGTAGTGGATGCGCCCGATCTTTTTCTGCTGCTTGAACCAGGCGAGGTCATGCACTTCGTCAAAGCCGTGGCTGGCCAGGAACTGGCCCTTGCCGGCGAACTGGCCGTTGGCCCCGCCCAGGTAATGGTTGGTATAGCCCTGCTGCTTCAGGTAGTCGCCCAGGCACACCGCCTTGGGCAGGAAGCTGCCCATCCGGTCCATGCTGTTCTCATCGCCCTGCGAAGTGGTCAGCGGCACGCCGCACATCGACGACACCAGGCCGGCAATGGTCCAGCCGCTGCCCTCGGCCGAGGCCAGGTTGCGCACGTCCAGCGACTCGGACGCCAGCCGGTTGAGATTGGGCATCAGGCCCGGGAATACGTTTTCGTCCAGGTAGGTGCGCTCCAGGCTCTCGCCGTAGATCCAGACGATGTTGCGCGGGCGCTGCAGCGGCTGCGTCGGTACCTGGTATTCGGGGGCGATGCGGGCGAAGTCGACCGGGCGCAGCTGCTGGTACAGGCGTTGGCCGTCGCGGGCCAGCGGGCTGATCATGATCGTGGCCACCCACACGGCCGCGAAGCCCGCGAACAGCGCGCCACCGTGGCCGGGCCGGCGCCAGCGCTTCACCCGCGTGGCGAACAGCGGCAGCAGCGAGACCAGCGCCAGCACGATGAAGCCGGCGATGTAGCCCTTGAAGTCGGAGACTCCGGCGCCTTCCATGTCGGCGCCGAGGTGGTACAGCGTGGCGGCGTTGAGCCCATCACCGGACAGCTTGTCGATCAGCCACCATGCGCTGAGCGTGAGCAGCAGCAGCGAGAACGCACTGGCCTTCCACCACACCCATTTGCCGGACGCGAGGAACAACCAGCACAGCAGCAACAACGACAGCAGCAGTATCCAGAGCATAGGCAGCTTCGGCAGTGACGGGGTGGTGGTGATGGACGTCGTACCGACGCGTGTCCATCCGACCGGCGCTGCCGCAAGCACATGCATGTGACAGGCCGATGACCCGATAGTGCATGCACGAACCTGACTGAAATGTTTGTTGAAATGACGCGCGCGAAATCGCGCTCAGAAGGTAAAACGAGCGTGAAAGGCTTCGTTGGATTGCATTAAAAACCGCATGAATACGGGTTTTTTGTAGATTCGCTAGCGATGCCCGCGCTCTTCGCGTGCCCGCGCGCGACGATCGAACAGCAATGCACTGGTCACGATGCCAAGGCCGAGCACTACGCCGATGAACAACAGAATCAGGGCGATGAGCGGGTAGCCGAACAGATGCCAGCCGGTGTCGATCTTCATCATCATCGCGGCGGCCATGATCAATGCCGCGCTGATGATGCCGGCCGCCACGCGGTTGGCGATCTTCTGCAGGTTCTCCATCAGCCGCGATTCTTCCAGGCCCGTCACCTTCATCTGCAGACGGTTCTCGGCCAGCAGCGCCATGATGTCCGACAGCTTGCGCGGCCCATCGCGCAGCAGCTGCTGCAGCTCCATCGCCTCGCTGGCGATGTTGGCTGCCGACAGGGACTTCTTCAGGCGTGCACGCATCACGTGCTGCAGCTGGCGTTCGACGATACGGCGGGTATCCAGGTCCGGTGCCAGCAAGCGGCATACGGTTTCCAGGTTGAGCAGCGCCTTGCCGAGCAGGCTCAGTTCCGGCGGGGTGCGCAGTCCGCAGGCGGTGGCGATGCGCACCATGTCCAGCACCACGCGGCCTTCGGAGAAACTGCCGCTGGCGGCGTAGCGCGCGATCAGCTGGCCGGTCTCGCGCAGGTAGCGCTCTTCGTCGAAGGCCTCCAGCCGCGTGCTGATGCTGATCAGATCGTCGGCTACTTCCTCGCCACGGCCATCGACTGCGGCGAACAGGATCTTCAGCAGCCGCTCGCGAAGGCGCGGCGGCATGTGCGCGACCATGCCCAGGTCAAAGATCGCCAGCCGTCCATCGGGCATCACCCGCAGGTTGCCGGGGTGCGGGTCGGCGTGGATCTCGCCGTGCACGAAGATCTGGTCCAGGTAGCCGCGGATCAGCGCCGCCGCCAGCGGGTCCATCGATTGTTCGGTGCGGCGCACATCGGGAATCGCATCCACGCGCACGCCGGTGGCCAGTTCCATGGTCAGCACGCGCTGGCTGCTGTAGTCCCACAGCGGCTGCGGAATCCACAGGCGGCGGAACGGCTTCAGGTGTCGGCCGAAACGGGCCAGGTTCTCGGCCTCGGCGTGGTAGTCCAGCTCCTGCATCAGGGTCTTTGCGAACTCGTTGAGCCAGTCGCGCAGGCGCACGCGGCGGCCCACCTGGGTCAGGTGGTCGGCGGCCAGCGCGAAGCTGCGCAGCGCCTCCAGGTCCGAGCGAAGTTGTGCAGCCACTTCAGGCTTCTGCACTTTCACTGCCACCTGGCGTCCGTCGTGCAGCACCGCGCGATGCACCTGCGCGATCGAGGCACAGCCCAGCGGTTCGGGATCGAATGAGGCGAACAGCTTGTTCACCGGTGCGCCCAGCTCCTGCTCGACGATCGCATGGATGCGCTCGACCGGAATCTCGGCCACCTTTTCCTGCATGCGCTCCAGGGCTGTGGCGAACTCCACCGGCACCATGTCCGGGCGCGTGGACAGCATCTGGCCCAGCTTGACGAAGGTCGGGCCCAGCGCTTCCAGATCGCTGACGAACTGTTCCGGGTTGCCGTCCGCGGGAACGTCGGCTGGATTGCCTGCGGCATCCAGGTTCATGCCCGAGAACACCCCTGAATGGCGATAGCGCATCAGCAGGCGCAGGATCTGGCTGCGCCGGTTCATGCCTTTGACCAGCGGAGGATTGCCATTGGCGGTGGGCGGATTGCTCAAGCGGAACTCCCATGCGACGAAGACAGGTAGCGCCGGCCACGGGCCGGCAATGTCCGGATTCCGCAGTGTCGCCGGGGGGCGGTGGGCACGCGGTGAATCCGACGTCTTCCGCAGTCCACACCGGATCGGTCAGAATCCGCTCATTCTCTCTCTGGACTTCCCATGGCCGGTGCCAGCCTGTTCGCCCTGCTCGACGATATCGCCACCCTCCTCGACGATGTCTCGGTCCTGACCAAGGTCGCGGCGAAGAAAACCGCCGGCGTGCTGGGCGACGACCTGGCGCTGAACGCGCAGCAGGTCACCGGGGTCAACGCCAACCGCGAACTGCCGGTGGTGTGGGCGGTGGCCAAGGGCTCGCTGGTCAACAAGGTGATCCTGGTGCCCGCAGCATTGGCGATCAGTGCGCTGGAGGCCTGGTTGCACAGCCGCGGCTGGAACGTGCCGCTGATCGTGCCGCTGATGATGATCGGCGGCGCGTTCCTGTGCTTTGAGGGCGTTGAGAAGCTGGCGCACCGGTTCCTGCACTCAGCCGAGGACGACGCCGAGCATCAGGCCGAGCGGCGCAAGGCGCTGGCCGACGCGCAGGTGGACATGGTGGCGTGGGAGAAGGACAAGGTGAAAGGCGCGATCCGCACCGACTTCATCCTCTCGGCCGAGATCATCGTACTGACCCTGGGCGTGGTCGCCACGGCATCGTTCACCAACCAGCTGGTCACGCTGGCCGTGGTTGCACTGGCGATGACGGTCTTCGTCTATGGGCTGGTGGCGGGCATCGTGAAGCTTGATGACGTCGGCCTGTACCTGTCGCGCAAGGGTGGGGCCGTGGCCGCCTTCGGTCGCGGCCTGGTGGCCTCGGCGCCGTGGCTGATGAAGTTCCTGTCGGTGGCCGGCACCATTGCCATGTTCCTGGTGGGCGGAGGCATCCTGGTGCACAACGTACCGGCGCTGCACCACGCAGTACAGGCGATGGGCGGCGAGGGGCAGTGGGGCTGGCTGGTCAGCGCGGTGGGTAACATGGTGGTCGGCATCATCGCCGGCGCCATCGTGCTCGCGGCCGTGACCGGGTTCCAGAAGCTGCGCGGCAAGTAATCACCGGCGGGTCGCAAGGTAGAGGCCGACCTTGGTCGGCGCTTCGTTTCCTGCGTGTGCCAACCAAGGTTGGCACCTACCAAAGCGGTTCAGGGTGGTCGGCATCGTCGCCGGCGGGTTCCCAGGTAGAGGCCGACCTTGGTCGGCGCTTCGTTTCCCGCGTGTGCCAACCAAGGTTGGCACCTACCAAAGCGGTTCAGGGGGGTCGGGATCATCGCCGGCGGGTTCCCCGGTAGAGGCCGACCTTGGTCGGCGCTTTGTTTGGCGCGCGTGCCAACCAAGGTTGGCACCTACCAAAGCAGTTCGCGACGGGCCGGACGGTCAGCCCGCCTGCACGCGGTTCTTGCCCTGTCGCTTGGCCGCATACAACGCGTCATCCGCACGGCGCAGCAAAGCCTCGGTATCGTCGCCCGGCTGCCATTGCGCCAGCCCGGCGCTGAAGTGCACCGGCACGCGCCGGTCCTGCACGGTCAGCACACGGTGCGCCAGTGAGCGTTGCAGGCGCTGCACGGTGGCCATGCTGTCGGCACCCTGGGTTTCCGGCAGCACCAGCACGAACTCGTCGCCACCCAGCCGTGCGATGCCGTCAGTGGCGCGCAGCAGCAGCCTGCAAACGGCCACCAGGTGCTGCAGCAACGCATCGCCGCCGGCGTGGCCGTGCGCCTCGTTGGTCAGGTGGAAATCATCCAGGTCGATCACCGCCACGCCCAGCGGTGAGTTGTTGCGCGCAGCACGCGCCAGTTCACGCTGCAGCAGTTCGTCCAGGCCGCGGCGGTTCAGCGCCTGGGTCAGCGGATCGATGCGCGCCAGGTCACCGGCGGCACGCAGTTCCTGCTCCAGCTCGGCAATGCGCTGTTCGGCGCGTTCCACTTCCTGCCGCGCATTGGCCAGGTGATCGCGGGCCTGCGCGGCCTGCTGCTGTACCTTGCCGGTGTCGCGCATCACGTCCTGCAGCAGCTGGTTGAGGTCGGCGATGCTACGCGCCTCGCGCAGCTGCAGTGCGTAGCTGCCGATGCGGTCGTGGTATTCGCCGGTGCTGGTGGCCATGCCATCCATGCGCTCGATGAACTCGCCCATCAACCCGCGCATCGCCGCCTTCGAATCGTCGATGCCCTGGCGCAGCAGGCCCTGCTTGTAGATCACTTCGCGCAGTTCGGCACGGGTGCGCTCGACTGCCTCGGCTTCCAGCGGCCCGTCCAGCAGCTGGCGCACCGCCGCGATCTGGCCCTGCAGCCAACTGCGGTCGTCCAGCAGCTCGCTCACGTTTTCCAACAGCAGCGCGAACAGTTCCAGCAGCAGCGCCTGCTGCTCCTGCCAGCTCTCGGCACGCACGCCGACCTGGTGCCCGAGTTCGCGCACGCCCTGTTCGATCGGCTCCAGTGCGGTACCCGGCTGCCACTGGCGCAGGCGCGTGGCCAGCGCCTGCGCTTGTTCGCGCAGATCCGGGTCGTGCTGCAGCAGGGCCACCACCGCGCCACCCAGCAGCAGCCGCAGCTGCTCGGACAGGCGCAGGCTTTCCGGCTGTCCGTCCGGCGAATGCTGTTCGATGGTGCGGATGTACTTGTCGATCAGCTGCCGCATCGCGCGCCCGTAGCGCGGCCAATCGGCACTGGCCTGCGCCGACTGCAGGCGGTCGCCCATGTCACCCAGTTCGCCGGGCAGGGTGGCCATACCGTTGGCGAAGGCGGCCAGCAGCGGTTCCGGCGCGTCGGCGCCGGCGAACAGCTGCTGCAGTGCCACGGCACCACCGCCCTGCAGTACCACGCGGTCGCCCAGCCCATCGTCCACCACCGCGCGCACGCGTGCCGGCGGCCCAAGGGCGGTACCGGGGGCAGGGCGGTGGTCGGGCTGGTCCGTCATGGAGCGAATCCTGGGGGTTGGCAGGGACTGGTTCCAGCATATCGGCGCGGCCGCCGACGGCTTGAACGGCTAGGATGGGCGACAGGATGCCGCAGTGGAGGTGGTGATGCGCGTGATGTTGCTGGGGGCGACCGGCCTGGTCGGCGGGCTGGCCCTGCCCCGGCTGCTGGACGACCCGCGCTGCAGTGACGTGGTGGCGCCCACCCGCCGCCCGTTGGGCATGACCCACCGGAAGCTGGAGAACCCGGTACTGGCCTTCGACGCGTTGCCCACTTCGCCAGCATGGGCGCGCGTGGACGCGGTCATCTGCGCGCTCGGCAGCACCATTGCCCAGGCCGGCAGCCGCGAGGCCTTCCATCGCATCGATCATGACTACCCGTTGGCCTTCGCCCGCCTGGCGCAGGCACAGGGTGCACAGACTTATGTGCTGAATTCCGCGGCCGGCGCCAATCCACAGTCGTCGATCTTCTACAGCCGGGTGAAGGGCGAGCTGGAGCGTGACCTGCGCGCGCTGGGCTTCAACGCGTTGACCCTGGTTCGTCCAGGGCTGATCGGGGGCGAGCGCAACGAGGTGCGTCGTGGCGAGCGCCTGGCCCTGACGATGTTGGATGCATTGGGGCCGGTGTTGCCACGGGCGTGGCGGATCAACCCGGCGAGCGAGATCGCCAAGGCACTGGTCGAGTCCGCGCTGGCCCCGCAGCCGGGTGAGCACGTGGTTGCATCGAGCGCACTGGTCGGCTGATGTCACGTGCGCTGCGCCTGACCCAGTTGCTGCAGCTGCTGCGCCGCCATCGGCGGCCGGTGGCCGGGCAGACGCTGGCCGAAGCGCTGGGCATCAGCCTGCGCACGCTGTACCGCGATATCGAGACCCTGCGTGAGCAGGGCGCTGACCTGCGTGGCGAGGCCGGCGTTGGCTACCAGCTGGCGCCGAGCGACACCCTGCCACCGATGACCCTGCCGCCGGCCGAGATCGATGCGCTGGTGCTCGGCCTGCGCTGGGTCGCCGCGCGCACCGAGCCGGCGCTGGCCGAGGCCGCACGTGATGCCCTGGCGCGCATCGCGCATGTGCTGCCAGCAGCGCGCCGGGAAGCTTTGCGTGACAGTGGCCTGCGCGTTGGCCCTTCGCGCGCTGCGGCCAAGGTGCCGGCTGCGCGTCTGCAGGCCGTGCGCGAAGCAGTGGGTTCACAGCAGCGCCTGAAGTTCGGCTACGAGGATGCGCACGGCCAGCGCAGCGAGCGCATCGTCTGGCCGTTCGCGCTGGGCTACTTCGATGAGGTGCCGATGCTGGCGGCGTGGTGCGAGAGCCGCGAGGATTTCCGCCATTTCCGTCTGGACCGCATCCGCCAGGCGCGTGTGCTGGAGGATCACTACCTCGTGCCACGCGCCACCCTGCTGCGACGCTGGCAGAAGGCGCAGGGCATCGCACCGGACTGGCTGGACCGTTCGTAGCGTCGGGCTTGCTCGACCGTCCTTGCACTTCGCTTTCTGCTGCTGGTGCGATGGGTTGGCGGCTTTTGCTCTCTGCTCCTGGTAGGGGTCGAGCTTGCTCGACCGCCTTTGATCTTCGCGAACAGCAGTCGAGCAAGCTCGACCTCTACCAGGGCAGTGGCAACAGCAGTCAAGCACGCTCGCCGCTACTGACAGAATCTGTCAGCAGGCCCATACCACCATGAGCGCTCCCAACAACGGAGCTTCCCCATGTTCACGCCCAGCACCCTGCTGCAGTACGTGCGCGACGTCGCCGCCAGCGCCACCTTCTACGGCGGCATCCTCGGCAAGCCGCCGGTCGAGCAGTCGCCCGGCTTCGCCCTGTTCCTGCTCGGCGATGGCGCCGCACTCGGCCTGTGGCAACGCGACGACGTGCAGCCTCCGGTGTCCGCGCAGGCCGGCGCCGCCGAACTGGCAATGGTGACGGCCAACCCCGACGCCGTGCAGCAGATGCACGATGCGTGGCGCGCTCTTGGTGTGGAGATCCTGCAGGCGCCGGTGACGCTGGAGTTCGGCCACACCTTCGTCGGAGCGGATCCTGACGGGCACCGCCTGCGTGTCTACAGCCGCGCCGAGGGTATGGTCGCTCGCGATTGATCGCGGGCATTTTGTGGATCCACGCCATGCGTGGATGCGGGCACAAAAAAAGCCGGGCAGTGCCCGGCTTTTTTCCCGTTCATGTGCCAACCAAGGTTGGCACCCACCGATCAGCTGGATCAGCTGGCCAGTGCCAGGTCGTCCATCATTGCGCGCAGGAAGCGGGCGGCTTCGCCACCGGTGGCCGCGCGGTGGTCGAAGGTGACCGACAGCGGGATCACCTTGTGCGCTTCCACGCCGCCCATCACCGGGGTCATCTGGTGGCGGGCACGGCCGGCACCGACGATGGCCACGCACGGCGGCACCACGACCGGGGTCGCGTAGCGGCCGGCGAACATGCCGAAGTTGGACAGCGAGATGGTGTAGCCACTCAGTTCCGAAGCGGCGATCGAACGCGATTCCACCTGCTCGCGCAGGCGATTGACGCCTTCGCGGATGCCGCGTGCGTCGAGCATGTCGGCATTGCGCAGGGCCGGCACGAACAGGCCGTCGTCTGTGTCCACGGCGATGCCGATGTCCACCTGTGCGTGCAGGGTGCGGGTCAGCGCTTCACCGTCGAACCAGGCGTTCATCGCCGGCACCTTCTGCGCGGCGACCACGATCGAACGCACCAGGCGCGCGGTGACGTCGTTGCCCGGCAGCCAGGCGTGGATGTCGGCGTCGTCGTTCAGCGTGGTCGGCACCACCTTGCTGTGCGCATCGGCCATCACGCGTGCCATGTTGCGGCGCACGCCCTTCAGCGGTTCCGGCTGGCCCTTGGCGACCACGCCCGGCGGCTGGGTACGCATCGGCTTGCCTGCGGCGGACAGCGGGGTGCGGGCTTCGCTCTGCACCGGGGCAGACACCTGCGCCGGGACCGGCGCGGCATAGGCAGCAGCGGCAACCGGTGCCGGAGCAGCGCCGAGCTTGGCGGTGCCGTTGGCGGCGGCCTGCTTGACGTCGGACATGGTGACCGCGCCATCGGTCCCGGTAGCGGCCACGCGGCTCAGGTCCACGCCCAGCTTGCGCGCCATCGCACGCACGGCCGGCACGGCCTTGACGCCACCGACGGCCAGCGCCTGTTCGGCATGCACGGCGTTGGAGCTCTGCATGGCGCCGACCACGGTACCGGCGTCGTCACGCTCGGCGGGGGCCGGCTTGGCTTCCTCCGCAGCGACCGGCGCAGCCGGCAGCGGCGGCGGGGTCGGTGCGGCAGCCGGCGTGGCCGGTGCGGCATGACCATGGCTGTGGCCGGTGTCCTGGCCGTCGGCACGCTGCGGCAGGTTCGGGTCCAGTTCGAAGCTGGCCAGCACCGAACCGGTCGGGATGATGTCGCCGGCACCGCCGGACAGCTTCAGCACCTTGCCGGAGAACGGCGAGGGCACTTCCACCACGGCCTTGGCGGTCTCCATCGACACCAGCGGCTCGTCCAGCTTGATCACATCGCCTTCCTTTACGAACCACTCGACGATGGTCGCGTCCGGCAGGCCTTCGCCCAGGTCGGGCAGGTTGAAGTTCTTGGTCTGGCTCATTTGCAGTTCTCTTCCAGCAGTTCCAGTTCGCGGGCCGGCAGCCAACCCGTCGCGCCATTGGCGCGCTCGGACCACCACCACCCGCCGTGTTCGTGATGAAGCTTCACCATCTCGCCGCTTTCCACATCCAGCTCGCGGGCGTCGTAGTCGCACAGCGCTTCGGCGCGACCCTCGTCCAGCAGCTGCAACCAGGCGATGGGCGCCCAGCCAGCGCGCCCATCGTTGGTGCGTACCCAGGCAAACGCCGGCCATTCCTCGTCACGGACACCTACTTCGACGATCTGGCCGGTGTGGAACCGGAGCGGGTTGGGATACTGGCTGCGGTAAGCCCCCAGAAGGCGGGCCCGCATGTCAGCCGGCCGCCACCGCGCGCTTGGCCGCAGCCACGATCCGCTCAACGCTCGGCAGGTACTTCATTTCCAGGCGGAACAGCGGAATGTGGGTGTCGTAGCCAGTGACGCGCTCGACCGGGGCCAGCAGGTCGTAGATCGATTCCTCGGCCAGGCGCGCGGCGATCTCGGCGCCGAAGCCCGCGGTTTTCGGGGCCTCCTGCACGATCACGCAGCGGCCGGTCTTGGCCACCGATTCGGCGATGGTGGCGAAGTCCAGCGGACGCAGCGTGGCCACGTCGATGACTTCGGCACTGATGCCTTCGCCGGCCAGCTTGTCGGCCGCTTCCAGCGCTTCCTTCACCTGCGCGCCCCAGGTCACCAGGGTCACGTCGGTGCCGTCGCGCAGCACAAAGCAGACGTCCAGCGGCAAGGCTTCGCCGTCGTTGACGACCACTTCCTTGTACTGGCGGTAGATGCGCTTGGGCTCCATGTAGATCACCGGATCCGGCTCACGGATCGCGGCCAGCAGCAGGCCGTAGGCACGCTGCGGCGACGACGGCAGCACCACGCGCAGGCCCGGCACGTTGGTGAAGATCGCCTCGTTGGCTTCGCTGTGGTGTTCCGGCGCGCGGATGCCACCGCCCCACGGCACGCGCAGCACCATCGGGCAGTGCAGGCGGCCACGCGTGCGGTAACGCAGGCGTGCGGCGTGGCAGACGATATGGTCGACCATCGGGTACATGAAGCCATCGAACTGGGCTTCGGCCACCGGCTTCATGCCCTGCGCGGCAAGACCAATCGTCAGGCCGGCGATGGTGGTTTCATCCAGCGGGGTGTCGAGGATGCGGTCCGAGCCGAAGCGCTGCTGCAGACCGGCAGTGGCGCGGAACACGCCGCCGTTGACGCCCACGTCTTCGCCCAGCACCAGCACCGACGGGTCGTGTTCCAGCTCCCAGGCCAGCGCCTGGGTGATGGCTTCGATGAGGGTGATCGGGGTGGTGGTCATGCTCTCTTCTCCGCGCGCGACCGCAGCGCTGTCGGCGGCGTTGGTGTGCGCGCCGGGCGCGCCGTTCTTGATCTCATCCATGGCGCTTCTCCAGGGCGATCGCCTGGGCACGCTGGGCCAGCAGGTCCGGCGGCGGATCGGCATACAGGAAGTCGAACATCGCCTCGACCGGCTGCACCGGCGTGTTGAGGTACAGGTTCACTTCCTCGTCCACGCGCGTGCCGCACTCGGCGACCCAGGCGGTTTCCTCTTCTTCGCTCCACACACCGGCGTTGATCAGGTACTTGCGCAGGCGCAGCATCGGCTCGCGCTGCCAGGCATCCTTCACTTCGGCGTCGTCGCGGTAGCGGCGCGCGTCATCGGCGGTGGTGTGGTCGGACAGGCGGTAGGTCATCAGTTCCAGCACGGTGCCGCCGTCGCCGGCCAGCGCACGTTCGCGCGCCTGCTCCATGGCCGCCAGCACCGCGATCAGGTCGTTGCCGTCCACCTGCAGGCAGTGCAGGCCGCCGGCCAGGCCCTTCTGCGCCAGCGTTTCGGCACCGGTCTGGGCCGAACGCGGAACCGAGATGGCCCAACCGTTGTTGACGATGCACAGGATCAGCGGCAGCTTGTAGGCGCCGGCCGAATTCAGTGCTGCGTAGAAGTCGGTCTTGGAGCTGCCGCCGTCGCCGCACACCGCCACCGCGATCTGCGGTTCCTTGTTGAGCTTGAACTTCAGCGCGGCGCCTGCGGCATGCAGGCACTGGGTGGAGATCGGCACGCAGAACGGGAAGTCCTTGGCCGCGTTGCCGCCGTAATCGTTGCCGCGTTCGTCGCCGCCCCAGTACATCAGCACGTCGTGCGGGCGCACGCCACGCATGAACATCGCGCCATACTCGCGGTACGAAGGCGCGAACACGTCGTCCTTCTGCATCGCCGCGCCGATACCCACGTGTGCGGCTTCGTGGCCCAGGCAGGCGGCATAGGTGCCGAGCTTGCCGGTGCGCTGCAGTGCGATGGATTTGCTGTCGAACGTACGTACGAACAGCATCTGCTTGAACAGCGGTACCAGGACCTTGGGGTCGCGCAGCGACGCGGGCAGGTCATCGCGGACGAGTTTGCCGTCCGTATCCAGGTACTGCAGGTATTCGATCTTGAATTCAGCGGCAACCGTCATTGCGTACTGCACCTTCGACAGAGAAGTTACAAATGATATGAATCGCCATGTTAAGGAACGCGTACGGAATAGCCTTCCTGCGCCGCAACACGGGGATTCCCCGTTTTACCCCTGCCGGCGGGTGGGGGGCCAATAACAACAACGTATTCAGTCGTTGCTGCAAAGCATCAGAATACGCCTCAGGCTGACCACCAGTACAACGGCCTGGACGGTTCCACGCGCAGGCCTGCGATCGGCCGATGCTCCACGGCCAACCGCACGCCCCGGTATGGACCCGGCGGCTGCCAGCGCGGCGGCAACGCGCTACCCTTGCCGCCCCCGATCTGGTCCCGCCCATGTCCGTCGACAACAACCAACGCGATCTCGAAGCCGGCATCCACACCGACCTGCAGGGACGCCTCACCTACGGCGGCTACCTGCGGCTGGACCAGCTGCTCAGCGCGCAGCAGCCGCTGTCCAGCCCGCCGCACCATGACGAGATGCTCTTCATCATCCAGCACCAGACCTCGGAGCTGTGGCTGAAGCTGCTGGGCCATGAGCTGCGTGCCGCAATCGGCTTCCTGCAGCGCGATGAAGTCTGGCAGTGCCGCAAGGTGCTGGCGCGCAGCAAGCAGGTGCTGCGCCAGCTGACCGAGCAGTGGTCGGTGCTGGAAACACTGACCCCTTCCGAATACATGGGCTTCCGCGACGTGCTGGGCCCGTCGTCGGGCTTCCAGTCGCTGCAGTACCGCTACATCGAGTTCCTGCTGGGCAACAAGAACGCGCAGATGCTGCAGGTGTTCGAGCACGACCCGGCCGGGCAGGCGCAGCTGCGCACCGTGCTGGAGGCGCCCAGCCTGTACGAGGAATTCCTGAAGTACCTGGCCCGCTTCGGCCATGCCGTGCCGGCGGTCTACGAGGCCCACGACTGGACCCAGCCGCACGTGGCCGACGACGCCCTGCAGCCGGTCTTCGAACGCATCTACCAGGACACCGACCGCTACTGGCGCGAGTACGCGCTGTGCGAGGACCTGGTGGACCTGGAGACCGCCTTCCAGCTGTGGCGCTTCCGCCACATGCGCACGGTGATGCGGGTGATCGGCTTCAAGCGCGGCACTGGTGGCTCGTCCGGCGTGGGCTTCCTGGCCAAGGCACTGGAGCTGACCTTCTTCCCCGAGCTGTTCCAGGTGCGCACCAGCCTGCAGGCCGCGCCCCCGGCAGAACAGGCCTGATCCGTATTCAGCTTGGATCGCGGCCGGCGGCTGGATCGTTTCAGATGCAAGTTCAGCGAGCAGGCTGGCACCTGCCTCAAACGGCGTGTATTTGACGTGAACGCCAGAAGTCGGTGATCCTCGCGCGTTGCTCCAACTGCACAGCGGACGTGCTCGTCATCCACCGAACCAGGAAATCCGCATGAGCGTAAACGCCACTGCGAACACCCCAGAGCCGGCGCTGCCGGACTTCAAGACCACGCTGGGCCACCCGCGCCCGTTGTGGATGCTGTTCATGACCGAGTTCTGGGAACGCTTTGCGTTCTACGGCATCCGCTGGGCCTTGGTGCTGTACATCGTCGCCCAGTTCTACAACGGCAGCGCTGCCGGTGAAGGCGACGCCAGCCGCATCTACGGCGCCTACCTGGCCCTGGTGTACGCCGCGGCGATCTTCGGTGGCTACGTGGCCGACCGGGTACTGGGCTACCAGCGCTCGATCCTGACCGGCGCGATCATCATGGCCGCCGGCCTGTTCATGATCTCGCTGCCGCAGGAGCACATCTTCAAGCTCGGCCTGGCCACGATCATCGTCGGCAACGGCCTGTTCAAGCCGAACATCTCGACCATGGTCGGCAAGCTGTACGGGCTGAAGGACGAGCGCCGCGATTCGGGCTTCACCATCTTCTACATGGGCATCAACATCGGCGCGATGATCGCCCCGGTGCTGACCGAGTACCTGGCCCGCAAGGTGTTCGGTACCGACGCGATGCCGTCCTACAAGGTCGTGTTCATCGCCTCGGGCGTGGGCATGCTGATCTCGCTGGTGTGGTTCTACATCGGTCGTGCCGGCCTGAAGGGCATCGGTGCACCGCCGGCCGGCGCTGAAGGTTTCGGCCGCATCATCATGGTGCTGGCCGGTGCCGTGGTCGCCATCCCGGTCGCGTACTTCCTGCTGGCCACCGGCGCCACCGCGCTGGCCTGGATCCTGGGTGCGATGTTCACCGCGCTGGCCGTCCTGCTGCTGGTCGAGGGCATCCGCGAAGGCAAGGTGCAGCGCGACCGCGTGATCGCCATGCTGATCATCTTCGCCTTCAACGTGATGTTCTGGATGTTCTTCGAACAGGCCGGCAGCTCGTTCACCTTCCTGGCCGAGAACATCGTCAACCGCCAGTTCGGTGACTGGACCTTCCCGACCGCGTGGTTCCAGTCGGTCAACTCGGTGGCGATCATCACCCTGGCCCCGGTGATCGCCTGGATCTGGGTGGCCATGGGCCGCGCCAATCCGTCGATCCCGCGCAAGTTCGGCCTGGGCCTGCTGTTCAACGGCGCCGCCTTCGCGCTGCTGATGTTCGCCCTGTCGCAGATGGTCGTGGACGGCAAGATCCCGTTCTGGACCCTGTTCATGGTCTACGTCATCCAGTCGGTGGGTGAGCTGTGCCTGTCGCCGATCGGCCTGTCGATGGTGACCAAGCTGGCCCCGGTGCGCCTGGTCGGCTTCGGCATGGGCGGCTGGTTCCTGTCCACCGGCATCGGCAACAACCTGTCGGGCATCTTCGCTGGCGTGGTCAGTGGTGAAGGCGGCATGACGGTCGAGTCGGCCCTGAAGGGGTATACCTTCGGGTTCTGGGCCCTGATCGGCTCCGGCGTGGTGCTGTTCCTGATCGCCCCGCTGATCAACAAGCTGATGCACGGCGTCAAGTAATGATGAGAGGGTAGAAGGCATGCGTAGCAAGCTCGGTACTGCGGTAGTGGTGGTCTGTGCGGCGCTGATCGGCGCCTGTTCCCAACCGCAACCGCCTGCCACCGCCGAGCCCACGCAGCCCCTGGATACCCGACCCACCGAGCCACCGGTCGCTGACCCCAGCGAACCGGTGGCCTCGGGCAACACCCCGGTGGCGGCAGACATCGCCGCCATCGCCGGGCTCGGTGCGCAGTTCGACCCGGCCCGCAACCCCGCCGATGACCTGGCCACCGCCAAGGTGGAAGCCCAGCGGGGCAAGAAGCGCATCCTGCTGGAGGTCGGCAACGCCGCCTGCGAGCGCTGCCGCGCGCTGGACGATGTGGTGGAAGGCAACGGCGACCTGCGTCGCTTCCGCGATGCCCACTACGTGTGGGTGAAGGTCAACGCCAGCGACGAGCAGCCCAACACCGCCTTCTTCGCCCAGTTCCCGGTGATGGAGCGCGACTACCCATACCTGCTGGTACTCGATGCCGATGGAAGCCTGCTGGTCTCGCAGGCCACCGGCGAACTGCGCAGGGGCGAAGCCTTCCAGCCGGCACGGGTGAGCGCGTTCCTGAAACAATGGGCACCTGACAAACCGGAATAGGGGTAGTGCCGGCCGCTGGCCGGCAGGGGTGGGCCGACCGCTGACCGCCATCTCCGGTGGGTGCCGACCGTTGGTCGGCACAGAAGTGCATCCACGCATGGCGTGGATCTACTGTGGTTGCGGTCACATTCCCGGAATCGGCATCTCAATATCGCAACGCGCTCGCCGTTACCGGCAAGGACCTCAGTCGACATCCCGTCGATGCAACCTTCCGGAACGCCCATGCACAGCGACCACGCCGAACGACTGCCCGAATCCGCCAGTGAGTTGGCCGAGGGTGGAGCAGGCGAGGGCGTAACCTTGCCGCCGCAGGCGGCGCTGCTGGATGACACCGGAACCGGCGAGGCCACCGTCGACCTGGCGCCGCCGCGTCATCGCCTGCCGCAGATCGCGCTGCCCGACAACGTGGTGCTGAAGGGGGCGGTGCAGACGCTGGTCGAGCAGAAGTCCCGGCTTGATGCGCTGGCCGCCGATGGCCAGCTGGCCGGGCTGCTGCCACCGGAGTGGCAGGGGCACGGCGTGCGTGCGATCGAGCTGTCCACCTTCATCCAGGGCGTGCTGCCGTTCCTGCAACCCGGCGAACGTGGCGAAACCGCGCCCGCGCGCCTGCCGGTGCGCCATGTGCTGGGAGACGACAGCCGCTGGGGCCTGGACGATGTCGCCGAACCGAAATCGCTGGCCTGGTACCTGGCCAGCGACGAACGCGCCACCGCTGGCAGCAAGGACGTGGCCGAGGCCTATCTGGTGGGTGCGCTGGGACTGGCGTGGATGCAGGAAGGGCGCAGCCGCCCCGGCTTCCTGCGCGCGATGGGGCAGGACAGCCTGGCCGCGCGGGTGACCATGCTCGGCTACCCGCCGGCCAACGAACTGGCGCTGTACAGCGTCACCGCGCATGGGCAGCAACAGATCTGGTGCGTGCATGGCCGCCGTCGCATGCGCCCGCTGGTGGCGCCGTGGCTGAGCGTGCCGGTGCTGACCGCGTATGGCGTGCCGGCGCCGGTCGCGTGGCCGTCCAGTTTCCCGCCGGTGGAGGCCGTGGCCGAGCTGCTGGCGACCGCACGGCAGGGGCGCGCGCTGCCGGAAGTGGACCTGGCCAAGGCGGTGGCGAAGATCGCCGAGGACGCTGCCTCGGAAGCCTGGCAACCGGTCAGCCTGCTGCAGCTCAATACCTGGTCACCGCGTTGGCATTTCTTCCTGGGCACCTTCGTCGGCCTGCCGTCGCTGCTGCTGGTGGCGGCAGCGCTGGCGCTGCCGGGGGCGGTCGAAGCAGCCACGGTTGCGGCTTCCCTCGGCTTCGCCGGTGGTGCCATCGCGGCGCTCGCGGTGCCGTGGATCCATGCACGGCGCAAGCATCTGAGCTGAAGCATGAACGCCATCCGCGCGTGGCGTAGATCTACGGGAGGCCGGGCGCCGCGGTCTGCAGCTGCTGCCGCGCCCGCTCCATGGCAGTCTGCAATCTTTGCTTGAGGACCTCCCGGGAGGGCAGCGTGGTCAGGTACTCCGCAACATGGATGCCTGAGCGATCCAGCTCCAGCAATTCAATCTGGCCCGCTTTCTTCCCTGTGCAGAGGATGATGCCCAACGGCGCCTGCTCGCCGTCCTCACGTTCGTACCGGTCCAGCCAGCGCAGATAGAGTTCCATCTGTCCCTTGTAGGCCGGCTTGAACTCGCCGATCTTCAACTCGATGGCAATTAGTCTGCGCAGGCGCCGGTTGTAGAACAGCAGGTCCAGGTGGAAGTCATCGCCGTCGATCTGGATGCGCTTCTGGCGGGCGACGAAACTGAAGCCCGTGCCAAGTTCAAGCAGGAAGCCCTGCATCTCGCGAAGGATCGCGGTTTCAAGGTCCTGCTCGTCCCAGCTGTCCTTGAGGCCAAGAAAGTCCAGTACGTAGGGATCACGCAGTACCAGCCCTGGAGACAGCTGCTGGTTGCCGCGCAGTGCCGCCAACTCTTCGGCGATGGTCTGCTCTGGCTGACTGGAGAGTGCCGTGCGCTCATACAGCATCGAATCGACGCGCTGGCGCAGCGTACGTACACTCCAGCCCTCGGTGGCGGCCATCTGTGCATAGAAGTCGCGCTTGAGTGGGTCCGCCAGTGGGATCAGCGCGATGAAATGGGTCCAGCTCAATTGTCGTATCAGCGATACGACAATCTGCTCGTCTGCAAATGCGATGGAGAACTGCACCATCCGGCGCAGGCTCTTCTCACCGAAGGATGTGCCGAACTCGGCAGACAACGCCTTGGCGATCCGGGTGAAGAGAACCTCGCCGTAACGCGCACGCTGCCCCGCCATCTGGTCAACATGGATGCGACGACCGATTCGCCAGTACAGCAGCGTCAACTCGGCGTTGATGGACCTGTGCATCCTGCTGCGCGCTGCGCAGATCAGCTCTCTGAGATCGGCCAGCAATTCCTGGCCATGCGGCGACGTTGAACGCGAGTCATCCATGAGGGAGCCCGTTCGACGTGGATGGCCGGGCTGATACCCGTTGAACGTTTACCGTCCGGCCGCACACGTGAGCAGTCCAATAGGAGAATTCACTGGATCAGCCCGTTTCGATACACCAGCCTGGCGGAAACGGGCCGTATCGGGACAATGCGGAAATGCTGCTGGGCGAGGGCGACACTTCAGGACGGGATCTGCGGAAGGTGAATGCGTCCGATGGCATCGTTCGCGGTCGGTCCGCAGTCCGCCAAGAAGCGGGTCCCGTCAGATCAAAGGGGGCGGACGACAATCGCCCAGCCACTGTTCCGCTACCGGCCGGGATCGGCACCCGCGACTTGGGGCCCAAAACGACTTAATCCCCTCCGTCCCCTTTTTCTTTCAGACGCCTTCGCCCATCCGCTCCAGGCCTTCGCCGGCCAGGCGCAGGATCAGCTTCTCCAGCACCTGCTCTTCCTCTTCGCTCAGCACCGACATCAGCTTGCGGGTGATCTCGATCACCATCGGCGCGATGGTCTCGTACACCTCGAAGCCGGCTGCCGACAGCGCCAGCACCGAGCGGCGGCGGTCGTCGCCGTGGGTCTCGCGCTTGATGAAGCCGCGCTCCAGCAGGCGGGCCACGGCGCGGCTGACCGCCACCTTGTCCATCGCCGTGCGGTCGGAGACCTCGCTGGCCGAGGAGCCCGGGTACAGCGCCAGGATGGTGATCACCCGCCATTCGGGAATCGCCAGACCGTAACGATCGCCGTATAGCTTGGCGATGTTGCCGCTGACCCGGTTGGACAGCACGCTCAGCCGGTACGGCAGGAACTGTTCCAGGTCGAGCAGGACGTGCGAGGAACGCAGGCGGGTCGAGACGGGATCGGCGGGGCTCATGTTGCGGTGCACCTTGCTGGTGGTTTCAAGTGTAACTATAAGGGGTAGGTCCAGACCCTGCATTCTCGCCGGGTCCCTACCTGCCCGCACCTGGTTTGTACCGATGCGGTACCGATTCGGAGCCACGCCATGAATACCGCAGTCCCGACCGCCTCGCATCCCAACCCCGGCATGCAGGTCACCACCTTCGAGAACCCGATGGGCATCGACGGCTTCGAGTTCGTCGAATTCGCCGCCCCGGCCGGCCGTGGCCAGGAGCTGCACGAGTACTTCCGGAAGATGGGCTTCAGCGCGGTGCTCAAGCACAAGCAGCGTCCGATTACCGTCTATCGCCAGGGCGACGTCAACTTCCTGGTCAATGAGGACCCCGATTCGTTCGCCGCCGACTTCGCCGAGAAGCACGGTCCGTGCGCCTGCGGCTTCGCCATCCGCTTCAAGAAGCCGGGCCAGGAGGTTTACCAGACCGCGCTGGGCAACGGCGCCGAAGCCATCGCCTTCAAGCCGGACAGCAAGGCGGTCAGCGCGCCGGTCATCAAGGGCATCGGCGACTGCATGCTGTACCTGGTCGATCGCTACGGCAGCGCCGGCAGCATCTATGACGGCGACTACGAGCCGATCGCCGGTGCCGACCTGCACCCGGTGGGCTTCGGCCTGACCTTCATCGACCACCTGACCCACAACCTGTATTTCGGCAACATGCAGCAGTGGTCGGACTACTACGAGCGCCTGTTCAACTTCCGCGAGATCCGCTACTTCGACATCAAGGGCCTGAAGACCGGCCTGGTGTCCAAGGCGATGACCGCGCCGGATGGCATCGTGCGCATCCCGCTGAACGAATCGTCCGACCCGAAGAGCCAGATCAACGAATACCTGGACGCGTACAAGGGCGAGGGCATCCAGCACATCGCCTGCTTCACCGAGAACATCTACGAGACCGTCGAAGCGATGCGCGCGCAGGGCGTGGACTTCCTCGATACGCCGGAGACCTACTTCGACGTGATCGACCAGCGCGTGCCGAACCACGGTGAAGACGTGCCGCGCCTGGCGAAGAACAAGATCCTGATCGATGCCGATCCGGAAACCCACCAGCGCAAGCTGCTGCAGATCTTTACCCAGAACTGCATCGGCCCGATCTTCTTCGAGATCATCCAGCGCAAGGGCAACGAAGGCTTCGGCGAAGGCAACTTCACCGCACTGTTCGAGAGCATCGAGCGCGACCAGATCCGCCGCGGCGTGCTGTAAGGTCTGCAGGCAATGTCGGCGTCCCGCCGGCATTGCCTGTCCGAATGGTCGTGCCGGCCGCTGGCCGGCAATCTCTGGAGTTCCCATGTCCCCCGCCATCACCGCCCGCGGCTACCAGTCCGGCTTCGGCAACGAATTCGCCACCGAGGCCGTTGCCGGCGCGCTGCCGGTCGGGCAGAACTCACCGCAGAAGGTGGCCCACGGCCTGTACGCCGAACAGTTGACCGGCACCGCCTTCACCGCGCCGCGTGGCAGCAACCGCCGCAGCTGGCTGTACCGGATCCGCCCGGCGGTGACCCATGGCGAGTTCACCCCGTTCGCGCAGTCGCAGCTGCAGTGTGATTTCGGCGCACAGCCGGCTTCACCGAACCAGCTGCGCTGGAGCCCGCTGCCGCTGCCGGAGCTGCCGACCGATTTTGTCGAAGGCCTGTACACGATGGGTGGCAACGGCTCGCCCGATGCGCATGCCGGCGTGGGCATCCACCTATACGCTGCCAACCGCGACATGGTCGGCCGCTACTTCTACGACGCCGACGGCGAGCTGCTGATCGTGCCGCAGCTGGGCGCGCTGCGCCTTCTGACCGAGCTGGGCGTGATCGAGATCGAGCCGCAGCAGATCGCGGTGATCCCGCGCGGCGTGCGCTTCCGCGTTGAACTGCCCGATGGCCCCAGCCGCGGCTATATCTGCGAGAACTACGGTGCGCTGCTGAAGCTGCCCGACCTCGGCCCGATCGGATCCAACGGCCTGGCCAATCCGCGCGACTTCGAGACCCCGCATGCGGCGTTCGAGGACGTCGATGGCGATTTCGAACTGATCGCCAAGTTCGAGGGCCGCCTGTGGCGTGCGCCGATCGACCATTCGCCGCTGGACGTGGTGGCCTGGCACGGCAACTACGCGCCGTACCGCTACGATCTGCGCCGCTTCAACACCATCGGTTCGATCAGCTACGACCACCCGGATCCGTCGATCTTCCTGGTGCTGCATTCGCCCAGCGACACCCCGGGCACCAGCAACATGGACTTTGCGATCTTCCCGCCGCGCTGGCTGGTGGCGCAGAACACGTTCCGTCCGCCGTGGTTCCACCGCAACATCGCCAGTGAGTTCATGGGCCTGGTTCATGGCGCCTACGATGCCAAGGCCGAAGGCTTCGTCCCGGGTGGCGCCTCGCTGCACAACTGCATGAGTGGTCACGGCCCGGACGCGCCGACCTTCGACAAGGCCTCCAGTGCCGATCTGTCCAAGGCCGATGTGATCAAGGACACGATGGCCTTCATGTTCGAGACCCGCGCAGTGATCCGCCCGACCGCACAGGCGCTGGCCGCTGGCCACCGCCAGGGCGATTACCAGCAGTGCTGGAACGGCCTGCGCAACAACTTCCGCTGACCCTAAAAAGGGGACGGAGGGGATTAAGCCGCAATCAGCACACGTTTGCCTGAAACGACTTAATCCCCTCCGTCCCCTTTTTCTTCAGGCGACCTCGGCGAACGCGTCGCAATGCTCCAATGGCAACGCCTCCAGCAGGCGCTGCCGTACGCGCTGGCAATAGCCATCCGAAGTGAGCGTGGGCAGCAGCTGCATTGCCGACTGCAGTCGCTGCAGCACCTCGTCCTCCGCACGCGCTTGCTGCAGGTCGCGGAACAGCGCCGCCGCCTGTGGATGCCGCTGCATTTCCAGGATGCCCAGCACGTAGATGCGCGCTGCCACCAGTGAGCGCCGGCGTTCGACCGCGGGTGCAGCAGGTGTCGCTGCCGGCGGCGCGGGCACCGGCGCTACCGCGGCTGCGGTCGACGGTGCTGGGGTCGTGGCGCCCGTGCCGGTGCTCAGGTACCCCGCCTGTACCAGCTGGATGACCATCGCCGGTGCTTCCTGGCCGAGCAGACCGGTCAGGTCGGCGACGGTACGCTGGCCGTCGCACAGGATCAGCAGCCGGCGCTGGCGCATGTCCAGCGGCGCGCGGTGGGCCTGCAGCGCGGTTCGGGCGAGATCGGTCTTGCGCGGTTGCATGGAAGGGACGGCCAGGTCGGTGCTCGCCGAGCCTGAACGAAGGCGATGAAACCGCGATGACAATGCAGCGCCTGCACACCGGATGGGCTAGCGTGCAGCCATCCTTGTGCCAGGGAACCGCACCGATGAAGCACCTTCCGCTTGCTGGTCTGTTGCTCCTTTCGCTCACCGCCTGCAGTGCTGGCCCCGACAAGCAGGGGGCGGCCGGCAGCGGCAGCGACACCCCGGCGGAAACCGCCTCGGCGACCGGACCCGCGCAGTCGACGGATCCCGACCTGGCCACCCGTCCAGCCAATGACCGTCGCGAGGACAGTCCCGCGCGCCTGGATGGCTTCGCTGGGGCGAAGCTGGGTGCCGGCATCGCCGAGGTCCGTGCCGGCTTCGGCACGCCGCTGCAGGGTCTGGGCACCGATGCGGCCGGCAAGCCACTGCCGGCTGACGACAGCAACGAAGGCTGCTACTTCCTGCGCCCGCAGGATGCCGAAGATCCGCGCCTGATGATCGAGGGCCGCAAGCTGGTGCGCTACGACGTGCGCAGCGCCGCCATCACCGCACCGGGCGGTGGCAAGGTCGGCATGACCCTGGGTGAGCTGCAGGTGCTGTATCCCGAGCGCGCGGACGTCGGCCCCGACAAGTATGACGAGAAGGCCCAGCACCTGCGCGTGCGCCCGGCGCAGGAGGGCGGGGCGGTGATCGACTTCGCACTCGGTGCCGATGGCCGGGTGGGTGCCTGGCGCGTCGGACAGACCCCGCAGGTCGATTATGCGGAAGGCTGTGGCTGATCCTTGATCCACGGCCCAGCCGCGCGTACGGGCCAAGCGTAGAATCGCGCCACGACCGCTGGGGGAGTGCTCGATGATCGCCATTGCCATTGCCTGGTTCCTGCTCGGCCTGCTGCTGCTGGCGCTGGGCGGGGATTCTATCGTCAAGGCCGTGTCCGGCCTGGCCCAGCGTTTCGGGGCCAGCCCATTCACTGCCGGGCTGTTGCTGCTCGGGGTGACCACCTCGTTGCCGGAACTGGCAGTCAACGCGCGCGCCCTGGCGGTGGGCCAACCGGAGCTGGCACTGGGCAACGCGGTGGGCAGCAGCATCGTCAACCTGGGCGTGACCCTGGCCGTGGCGGCCATGGCTGCGCCCCTGCTGCTGTGCGCGCGCCTGCAGACGGTGCTGTGGTGGTCGCTGCTGGCGGCGGGTGTGCTGCTGATCCTGTTCGGGCTTGATGGCGGCCTGGCACGTTGGGAAGGCGGCATACTGCTGGTCGGCTTCATCGTGGTGCAGGTGCTGCTGCTGCGCCGCGGTCGCAGCGAGAGCGCGGAGGTGCAGGTGGCCATCGCCGAGTCCGCACTGAGCCGCACCAGCCTGCCGTTGAACGTGCTGCGCGTGCTGATTGCCGCGTTGACGCTGTACTGGGGCGCGCGCCTGGTGGTGGGCGCCGCCGCCGACTTCGGCGCCGCCCTGGGTTGGACGCCCCTGCTGGTCGGCCTGCTGCCGGTGGCGATCGGTACCGCACTGCCGGAGGTGGCCACCGCCATCGCCGCCGCGCGTCGCGGGCATGGCGACATGGTGCTGGGCCACGTGCTGGGTTCCAGCGTGGTCAACCTGCTGCTGGTGATCGGTGCGATGGCCGTGCTGCAGCCGCTGGCGCTGCCGGCCTCGTTCGTGCGCCTGGAACTGCCGGCGCTGCTGGCGTTCGCGCTGGTGCTGTACCCGATGCTGCGTGGCGACCTGAAGATCAGCTGCGGCGAAGGTGTGATCCTGCTGGTCGCGTTTGTCGGCTGGTTCGTGCTGGAACTGCTGCTGGTCGGCGCGGCATGAGGTAGTGCCGGCCGCTGGCCGGCAACCTCACTGCCTCTGACGGAACCCTTGCCACTGCCGGCCAGCGGCCGGCACTACCGGTTCTGCGTGGTTTCTTCTTCCCGCACCGGCTCCGGCGGCGGCAGCTGCTCCTCGGCGGCACGTTCGTTGCCTGGCAGGGTGGGGCGGGTCTCCATCAGCAGCGACAGCGCGGCCTTGGCCATCATGTGCGCGCTGATCGGTGCGGTGATGAACAGGAACACGGTGATCAGCAGCTCGCGCGGCTGCGGGTCCTGGCCGAGGAAGATGTGGTAGCAGACCGAGCACACCAGCACGCAGCCCACGCCCAGCGTGCTGGCCTTGGTCGGCGCGTGCAGGCGCTTGAAGAAGGTCGACAGCTTCACCAGGCCCAGTGCGCCGACCAGGATGAAGAAGCAGCCGAACAGCAGCAGGATCGACAGGCCGATCTGGATCGCGGTGATCATTCGACGATGTCCCGGCGCAGCACGAACTTGCTCAGCACCACGGTGCTGCCGAAGCCGAGCATGGCGATGATCAGCGCCGCCTCGAAGTAGATCGGCGAATTGAGGTACATGCCGAACAGCATCAGCTCGGCGATCGCGGTCACCGACAGGGTATCCAGCGCAAGGATGCGGTCGGGCACGGTCGGCCCGCGCAGCAGGCGCCAGGTGGCCAGCAGCATGGCCAGGCCGACCACGTGCATGCATACCACCAGGGTGGTCTGGATGACTTCAAAACCGGTCATGGGAAGATCTCCATCAACGGCGCCTCGTAACGGCGCTTGATCGTATCGATCAGGTCCTGTGGGTCCTCCAGGTGCAGCACATGCACCAGCAGGAACTTGCGGTCGTCGCTGAGCGCGGCCGAGACCGTGCCCGGGGTCAGGGTGATCATGCTGGTCAGCGCGGCGATGCCGTGGATGTTGGCGATGTCCAGCGGCAGCCAGATGAAACCCGGGTGGATGTTCTTTTCCGGGCCCAGCACCTGCAGGGCGACGCGGATGTTGGACATCAGGATGTCCCACAGGGTCACGCACACCAGCCTGGGCAGTGGCCGCAGGGTGCCGATACGGGCGAACTCGCGGTCCAGGCGCGCGGCGAACAGCGGCACCACCACGCCCAGCAGCAGCCCCAGCACGATCTGGCCGAGGGTGAAGCTGTCGGACATCAGCAGCCAGAACGCCACCACCATGATGCTGAGCATCGGCGAGGGAATCAGGCGACGGAACAGGGAGCGCTGGGCGGTCATGGCTGGCGGATCTCCGGCGTGGTCGCACGCAGTTGCTGCACGTACTCGCTGGGTTGCAGCAGCTGTGCGGCGGTGGCGTCGGTGTAGCGCATCAACGGTGCCGCGGCCAGGGTCATGCCGATGCCGTAGGCCAGCAGCAGGCAGGCGGCGTAGAGTTCTACCCGGCGCAGGGGAGCCTTGCGCGGCTTCGGTGCATCGGGATCGACCGGCGGCACGCGCCAGAACAGGCGGATGCCGCCGCGGGTCAGACCCATGATCACCAGCAGGCTGCTGACCAGCACGGCGGTCCAGACCGGGCCGGTGTACTGCGCCGGCATGCCGGCCAGCAGCGCGGCCTTGGCCAGGAAGCCGGACAGAGGCGGTAGGCCGGCCACCGACACTGCCCCGATCAGGAACAGCACCGCCGGCGTTTCCTTGCCTGGCATCGGCGCCACCACCTCCTTGCGGTCGCTGGCGCCACCACGGCGGCGGCGGATCAGGTCGGCAACCAGGAACAGCGCAGCGGCCACGAAGCTGCTGTGCGGCAGGTAGTACAGGCCGGCCGACAGCACCTGCGGCGTGCCCACCGAGAAGGCGACGAACAGCGTGGCTGCCGACACGATGACCAGGTAGGAGATCAGCACGCGCAGGCGGGTCGCGGCCAGCGCACCCAGACCACCCAGCACCAGCGTTGCCACGCCGGCCCACAGCAGCCAGTCGCGGCCATAGCCGGCCATCGCGCCCGCGTCATCGCCGAACCACAGCATCTGGATGCGCAGCACCGAATACAGGCCGACCTTGGTCATGATCGCGAACAGCGCCGCCACTGCGGCCGGCGCGCGCGAATAGGCTTCCGGCAGCCACAGGTACAGCGGCATCAGCGCGGCCTTGGCGCAGAACACCAGCAGCAACAGGCCCATCGTGGCCTTCACCAGGGTCAGCTGCGTCGGCGGCACCGCGGCAATGCGCTGCGACAGCTCGGCCATGTTCAGCGAACCCAGCGTGGCGTACAGCAGGCCCAGCGCGATCAGGAACAGGGTCGAGGCGGTGACGTTGAACACCACGTAGTGCAGGCCGATGCGCATGCGCAGGCCGCGGCCACCGCTGAGCAGCAGGCCGTAGGAGGCGATCAGCATCACCTCGAAGAACACGAATAGGTTGAAGATGTCGCCGGTCAGGAACGCACCGTTGAGGCCGACCAGCTGGAACTGGAACAGTGCATGGAAGTGCGGTGCGCGGCGGTCCCAACCCGAGCAGGCATGCAGCAGGCAGGGAATGGCCAGCAGCAGGGTGGTCAGCAGCATCCACGCCGACAGCCGGTCGGCCACCAGCGCGATGCCCAGCCGCGACGGCCAGTCGCCCAGCAGGTAGACGTTGATGTCACCGCCCGCGGTCGACGCGAACAGCAGGCCCACCGCCAGCGCCAGCGCCGACAGCGAGGTCCACGCGACCGCGCGCTGCACCCTGGGGCCGTAGCGGCGGTGTTCGACGAACAGCGACAGCGCGGCGCCGAGCAGCGGAATCAGGATCGGCAGGATCACCAGATGGTTCATGCGCGGTCCTCGCCCTGGCGCGGCGAGGCGCTCTCATCCTGCAGGTCGTCGTCGGGCTCGTGGGCGTCCACATGGTCGCTGTGGTTGTCGCTGCGGCTGCGCATGGCCAGCACGATGCTCACTGCGGTCATCGCGAAGGCGATCACGATCGCGGTCAGCACCAGTGCCTGCGGCAGCGGGTCGGTGTAGTTGCCCAGATGGCTGTCCACGCCCTCCTGCAGCACCGGCGCCTTGCCCAGCACCACGCGGCCACCGGCGAAGATCAGCAGGTTGGTGGCGTAGGACAGGAAGGTCATGCCGAGGATCACGTCGAAGCTGCGCGCACGCAGCAGCAGGTAGATGCCGATGGCGGTCAGCACGCCGATCGCGGTAGCCAGGGCCAGTTCCATCAGTGCATCTCCCCGGTGCGGGCCGAACGGCGTTGCAGGTCGATCTCACCCTTGCGGGCAGCGCGGGTACGCGAGGGCTTGATCGTGCCCATCATCGACAGCATCAGCATGGCGCCGCCGAACACCACCAGATAGACGCCGATGTCAAAACCGATCGCGCTGGCCAGCGGCACGTCGCCGATCAATGGCAGATGCAGGTCGAGGTGGCCACTGGTCAGGAACGGCACGCCGAACAGCATCGAGGCGCTGCCGCTGAGCAGGGCGATCAGCAGCCCCATGCCAATGCAGCGGATGTAGTCGAAGCCGAAGCGCGATTCCACCGACGCGGTGCCCTGGATCACGTACTGGATCAGCAGCGGCACCGCCAGCACCAGGCCGGCGATGAAGCCACCACCGGGCGCGTTGTGGCCGCGCAGGAACAGGAAGATCGACACGGTCAGCGTCAGCGGGAACATGATCTGCGCCAGGTCGGCCGGCACCGGCAGCTTGATTGGCGGGCCGGGCATGATCTGTTCCGGTGCCATCCGCGTGCGGCGCAGCAGTGCGTGCACCACCAGCGCGGCGATGCCGAACACGGTGATCTCGCCGAAGGTATCGAAGCCGCGGAAGTCGACCAGGATCACGTTGACCACGTTCTGGCCGTAGGCCTCGGGCAACGCACGGGCGAGCAGTTCGCCGGCCATGGTGTTCGGCGGCAGGGTCATCGCCGAATAGGCCAGCGCACCCAGCCCGGCGCCGGCGATGATCGCGATCACCGCATCGCGGCGCTTGCGCCAGCGCGGACGTTCCGGCCCGGACTGCGCGGGAAGGTAGTTCATGCCCAGCAGCATCAGCACCAGGGTCACCATCTCCACGAGCAGCTGGGTCAGGGCCAGGTCGGGTGCGGACAGGAACACGAAGGTCAGCGCCACCATCAGGCCGACGCCGCCGACCAGCAGCACCGCCAGCAGGCGTTGCTTGTAGATGCGCAGGGTTGCCACCGCGCAGGCCATCATCACCAGCCACAGCGCCCAGCCCAGCAGCGGCATCGGCTGTGGCGCGGTCCAGTTTGGCGACGCCGGATCTGCCACGAATGGCGCGGCGGCAACTGCGATCGCCACCAGCACCAGGCCCAGCAGCATGCGCTGCAGGCTGCCGTTGGCGATGCCGTTGGTCAGGCGCATGGCCAGTGCGGACACGGCATCCAGCTGTGCATGGAACACATTGCGGCCAGTGCTGACGTTGGTCACGGCATGCAGGTTGATCAGCTTGCGCAGGCCGAAGTACAGCGCCACGCCGCCGATCACGCCGATCGCGCTCATTGCCAGCGGCAGGTTGAAGCCGTGCCATACCGCCAGACTGTACTCGGGCATGGCGCTGCCGAGGATCGACGCCGCAGCGGCATGCAGCACCGGTGCCACGGTCAGTGCCGGGGCGATGCCTACTGCCACGCAGATCACCACCAGCAGTTCCACCGGTACCTTCATCCAGCGCGGTGGTTCGTGGGGCACGCGATCCAGGTCGTGCGGGCCGGCGCCAAAGAAGGTGTCGTGCACGAAGCGCAGGCTGTAGGCCACCCCGAACACGCCAGCCAGCAATGCGGCGATCGACACCGCCGTGCGCATGATTCCCGGGCCTCCGGCCGTGATCGCCTCGGCAAACAGCATTTCCTTGGACAGGAAGCCGTTGAGCAGCGGGATGCCGGCCATCGCCAGCGAGGCGATGATCGCCAGCGCGCTGGTGAACGGCATCAGCCTGCGCAGGCCGCCCAGCTTGCGCATGTCGCGGGTGCCGGTCTCATGGTCGATGATGCCGGCGGCCATGAACAGCGAGGCCTTGAAGGTGGCGTGGTTGAGGATGTGGAACACACCGGCCACCACCGCCATCGGCGTGGACAGGCCGAACAGCAGGGTGATCAGGCCCAGATGGGAAATGGTCGAATAAGCCAGCAGGCCTTTCAGATCGTGCTGGAAGATCGCGTTCCAAGCGCCGATCAACAGCGTGATCGCACCGATGCCGCTGACCGTGTAGAAGAACAGGTCGCTGCCGGCCAGCGCTGGATGCAGGCGCGCCAGCAGGAACACACCGGCCTTCACCATGGTGGCCGAATGCAGGTAGGCAGAGACCGGAGTGGGCGCGGCCATCGCGTGCGGCAGCCAGAAATGGAACGGGAACTGCGCGCTCTTGGTGAAGATGCCCGCCAGCACCAGGAACAGCGCGTACGGGTACAGCGCGCTGGCGCGGATCTGCTCGCCGGCGGCCAGCACCACGTCCAGGTCGAAGCTGCCGACGATGCGCCCGATCAGCAGTACGCCACCGAGCAGCGCAAGGCCGCCGCCGCCGGTGATCACCAGCGCCATCCGCGCGCCCTCGCGGGCGTCCTGGCGATGCGACCAGAAACCGATCAGCAGGAACGAGCTGATGCTGGTCATTTCCCAGAAGATCATCAGCAACAGCAGGTTGCCCGACAGCACCATGCCCAGCATGGCGCCCATGAACAGCAGCAGGTAGCAGTAGAAGCGGTGCGCGTTGTCCTGCTGGCTCAGGTAGTAGCGCGCGTACAGCACCACCAGCGCGCCGATGCCCAGCACCAGCCCGGCGAACATCCACGCCAGCCCGTCCAGGCGCAGGGTGAAGTCCAGGCCGATCTGCGGCAGCCAAGGGACCATCGTCCGCACCACCTGGCCGTCGAGTACGGACGGGGTCAACCAGCCGAGGATGGCCAGTCCGCCCAACGGCGCCAGCGCCGCCAGCCAGGCAGCAGTCGAGCGCGAACTACGGGGGAAGGCCGCAACAGCCGCTGCCATCAGGAACGGCAGGGCCAGCAGCAGGGGCAGGCTGGGGAGCATGCAGGGAATCCATGATTCACGAGCAGGTCAGGGAGGATAACAGGCTGCGAAATGTCGCTGAAACCCATCGAACAGCGATCAATTGCATGTAACGTCCGCTGATTCATATTTTCTGCGACGCAACATCGCGTTCCTGCGTCTTCTCCTCGCTTGCCCTCAGGGGACGCCCTACGCCCACGCAGGGAGACCGCAGGCCCTGTCGCACAGGGGCTGCCGTCGACGGGCGGGAAGTGGGGAGCGGATCACCGGCGCAGGCTGGCAGGGCCGTCGTGGAGTGCGGGTGATGGAATCTGCCCGTTCAGGAAACGAGGGGCGCCGTCGACCCTGGGCAGGTCAGTAGCGCCAGTCGAGCTTGCGGTAGAACTTGGCCATCACCCAGGCCGGGCCGATCAGCAGGTAGGTCAGGTCGGTCAGGAAGCTGGGCTTGCGGCCCTCGAACTTGTGGCCGATGAACTGCGCGATCCAGGCCACCACGAACACGCCCACCGCCAGCCAGAACAGGTTGTGCAGGCCGATTTCGGCCTCCAGCAGGCGGCACAGGCAGCCGAACACGAAGAACTGGATGAGCATGCCGATGCCCAGCGGGCGCGACAGTTTGTTGTAGAAGCACCAGGCGCTGAACATCGCGAACGCCGACCAGATGCCGTACTGGAACCAGGTGATCAGCGGCGGCAGGCACCAGAGCAGAGCCACCACCGACCACAGGATCGCCGGGACCGCCACCACGTGGATGCGCTGGTTGATCACATTGCGGTGGTCGTCGGAGTAGCTGGCGAAATAGCGGTCGATCGGCCGCGCAAGCTCGGTGGATGTCTGCATGCTGCGTTGCTTCCTCGGACAACGGTAGTGCCGGCCGCTGGCCGGCACTCCAGAGCATAGCCGAGTTCATGAGGTTGCCGGCCAGCGGCCGGCACTACCGAACGCGCCCCCCGCCTTTCCGGCCGGGGGCGCAGGGGGATCAGTCGACGCTGATCCCGGCCAGGCGCTGCAGTGCCTCGGCATACTTGGCGCGGGTGCGCTCGATGATCTCGGCCGGGATGGTCGGGCCCGGCGCGGTCTTGCCCCAGTCCAGCGTCTCCAGGTAATCACGCACGAACTGCTTGTCGTAGCTCGGCGGGCTGGTGCCCACTTCGTACTCGTCGGCCGGCCAGTAACGCGAGGAATCCGGCGTCAGCATCTCGTCCATGATGTACAGGCGGCCATCGGCGTCGGTACCGAACTCGAACTTGGTATCGGCCAGGATGATGCCGCGCTCGCGGGCGTAATCGGCCGCGAACTTGTAGATGCGCAGGGTGGCGTCGCGCACGCGCTCGGCCAGCTCCGCACCGACCTGCTTCACCATCGCATCGAAATCGATGTTCTCGTCATGGTCGCCGACAGCGGCCTTGGTCGAGGGGGTGAAGATCGGCTCGGGCAGCTGCTCGGCCTGGCGCAGGCCGTCGGGCAGGTCGATGCCGCTGACCTTGCCGGTGCGCTGGTAATCCTTCCAGCCGCTGCCGATCAGGTAGCCGCGGGCGATTGCTTCCACCGGCACCGGCTTCAGCTTGCGGGTGACCACCGCGCGCTTGGCATACAGGGCCGGGTCCACGCCTTCGGGCAGCACGCTGGCCACGTCGATGCCGGTCAGGTGGTTGGGCATCAGGTGCGCGGTCTTGGCGAACCAGAAATTGGAGACCTGGCAGAGCATCTCGCCCTTGCCCGGGATCGGGTCGGGCAGGACCACGTCGAACGCCGACAGGCGATCGGTGGCCACCATCAGCAGGTACTCGCCCGGCGGGGTTCCGGCTGGCAGCCGCTCGCGCGGGATATCGAACACATCACGCACCTTGCCGCGATGGCGCAAGGGCAGGCCGGGGAGATCGGATTGCAACAGCGTGGTTGGCACGGGCACTCCTGGGGCGTTGTCGATACGGCTGCTGCCCAACGGACCCGGCGGGCCCGCTGACCAGCGGGCGGCCTAGTGTAAAGCCGTCCGGGCCCGCTGTGACGTAAAATGAGCGTCCATTTCGTCGGTCGACCCCGGAGCGCCATGCGCTGGTACGGAAAACTGCTCGGATTCATCGCCGGCGCCCTGCTGTTCCGGCCCAATCCGCTGTTCGGGGCGGTGGTCGGCCTGCTGATCGGCCATGCCTTCGATTCGGACTGGTTCCGCCTGAACAAGGAGAATCCGTACCGGGAGCTGGGGCTGACCTCCGAGGCCACCGATGCCGAGGTCGAGCGCGCCTACCGCAAGCTGATCTCGCAGTACCACCCCGACAAGCTTGGCGGCGCCGCCCCCGAGCTGCAGCAGCAGGCCGAGCAGAAGTCGCGGCGCATCAACGCCGCCTACGACCGCATCAAGACCCTGCGCAAGCGCTGACCCCTTTCCCCTCGTTGCAAGGCCCGGCCATGTCCCACTGCCTCATCGCCCCCTCCATCCTGTCCGCCAACTTCGCCCGCCTCGGCGAGGAAGTCGACAACGTCCTCGCCGCTGGCGCGGACTGGGTCCACTTCGACGTGATGGACAACCACTATGTGCCGAACCTGACCATCGGCCCGATGGTCTGCCAGGCGCTGCGCAAGCACGGCGTGACCGCGCCGATCGACGTGCACCTGATGGTCGAGCCGGTGGACCGCATCATCCCGGACTTCGCCGAGGCCGGTGCCACCTACATCAGCTTCCACCCGGAGGCGAGCCGCCACGTGCACCGCACCATCCAGCTGATCCGCTCGCTGGGCTGCAAGCCGGGCATCGTGCTGAACCCGGCCACGCCGGTGGACATCCTCGACTGGGTGCTGGAGGACCTGGACCTGGTGCTGCTGATGTCGGTCAACCCGGGCTTTGGTGGCCAGGCCTTCATCCCCTCGGCGCTGGACAAGCTGAAGGTGGTGCGCAGGATGATCGATGCCAGCGGCAAGGACATCCGCCTGGAGATCGACGGCGGCGTGAAGGCCGACAACATCGGCGAGATCGCGGCTGCCGGTGCCGACACCTTTGTCGCCGGCTCGGCCATCTTCAACGCCAAGACCAGCTACCAGGACGTGATCGCGCAGATGCGCGCCAACGTCGCTGCGGCACGCTGACAAAAAGGGGACGGAGGGGATTAATCTCGTTTAATTCCCTCCGTCCCCTTTATCTGCGCATGGCACTGTTGAACATCCGTCCGGCCACCGTGGCCGATGCTGGCCTGATCCTGCATTTCATCCGCGAACTGGCCATCTACGAGAAGGCCGAGCATTCGGTACAGACCGATGAGATCGGCATCGCCGAGAGCCTGTTCGGCGCCGATGCCACGGCGCGCGCGTTGATCTGCGAAGCCGACGGCGAGGCCATCGGATATGCGGTGTACTTCTACAACTACTCCACCTGGCTGGGCCGCAAGGGCATCTACCTGGAAGACCTCTACGTCAGCCAGGAAAAGCGCGGCGTGGGCGCCGGCAAGGCACTGCTGAAGTACATCGCACGCCAGGCCGTGGCCGAGGGCTGCGGTCGCTTCGAATGGTCGGTGCTGGACTGGAACACCCCGGCCATCGAGTTCTACATCGCTGCCGGTGCGAAGCCGCAGGACGAGTGGACCGTGTACCGGCTACAGGGCCAGGCGCTGCACGATTTCGCCAACGGTTGAAGCGAAGTGCATCCACGCATGGCGTGGATCTACCAACCGGGTGAGTGCAAACCGCAACCCGGGGGGGGGGCGAACCGCAACCTGGGGGCAGCGAACCGCAACCTGGTGGGTGCGAACCTTGGTTCGCACTCCCTGCACACCCCAAAAAAAAGCCACGCCAATCACTGGCGTGGCCTCGCTGCATGCGTGGGAGGCTGATCCTGCCTCCATCCGTCGTCCCTGCTATGGACTCCCATTCTCCGGTAGCTGAATGACATCTGCGTGACATTCACCGCAGGCAAACAGCGCATTGCTAGCCTGTGCCACCGCATCCCTGGAAGCTCTGCATGACCACCCCGCGCTGGCGCCTGATCCTCAACGGCAAATCCGCCGGCAATGATGAGTTGCGCGACGCCGTCGGCCATTGGCGCGGGCAGGGCGTGCAGCTGGAAGTGCGGGTGACCTGGGAGGACGGTGACGCCGAGCGCTATGTCGCCGAGGCGATCGATCATGGCGTGGATGTGATCGTGGCCGCCGGTGGCGATGGCACGCTCAGTGCGGTGGCCGAGACACTGGCGCATCGTGAGGAGCTGGCAGATGCGCTGCCCTCGCTGGCGCTGATCCCGATGGGGACCGCCAACGATTTCGCGACTGCGGCCGGCATACCGACCGAACCGAAGGAGGCCTTCGCCTTGATCGGGCAGGCGGCGCCGCACGCCATTGACCTGTTGCGCGTGGACGCCGATGGCACGCAATGGTGGTGCGCCAATCTCGCCAGCGGTGGCTTCGGCACGCAGGTGACGGTGGAGACTGATGCGGGCTTGAAGAAGATGCTGGGCGGGCTGGCCTATGTGATCACCGGCATCGCCAAGCTCGGCCGCATCGAGCCGATCACCGCACGGTTGTCCGGTCCGGACTTCGCCTGGGAAGGCGACTTCATTGCGCTCGGCATCGGCAATGGTCGCCAGGCCGGTGGTGGCCAGCAGTTGTGCCCGCAGGCACTGATCGATGATGGGTTGCTGGATGTGACCGTGCTTCCGGAGCTGGAAGGGGAGGTCACCGCCACCCTCGGCCAGATGCTGAAGTCAGGCACCCAGGCTGCGCTGGAACAGCTGGCCACGCGTGCGCGGCTGCCGTGGCTGGAGGTCGCATCCGAGCGCCCGCTGACCCTCAATCTGGATGGCGAGCCGGTACAGGCCCGCCAGTTCCGCATCGAGTGCGTGCCGGGCAGGGTACGGATGCACCTGCCGGCTGGCTGCCCGTTGCTGGCTGGGAAGGGGAGGTAGAGTCGACTGTTAGTCGACTGCTTCTCGTTCCGACGGCGTAAAACCCCGCGCTACGCGCGCAAGTCGACTAACTGTGTAAACCCACCACGTTGTTCAGCGGGATTCTGGAAATAGGCGGTTGGCTGCCGATCCCCATGTGGGGTCGGTGCCAGTTGTAGTAATGCAGCCATTCAGGCAGCACGGCATCA
>NZ_JACIUW010000033.1:0-30868 GCF_014145825.1 Stenotrophomonas sp. I18B00994
TTCAGGGAGAATCCGGCGTGGGGACCCAAGCTACTTCTCGGTCGCAAGACCTGGATCCACACGGTCGCCCACGCCGGGCTCTCGGCACCCAAGGTGCCAGATTGGCAAGAGATAAGATCCACGCCATACGTGAATGACATTCCCCGCATGCATCAGCGTGTGCACCAAGGTGCACACCCACCCGAGGCAGGCTGCTACGGCATCCAGCCCAGCAACTGCTGCAACCGCTGGTGCGGGTCGTCCATCTGCAGCAGCTGCAGGCGCTGCTGCTCGCTCAGCGGCAGCAGTTCGGCCAGCCGCCAGCCAACCCAGCTGGCCTGGTCCAGCAACGCCGGATTGGCCGGCGCATAGGCCTCACCGGCCTGCTCGATGATGTGCCCCAGCACCGTGGCCAGCAGCGCATGCTGCGGCCGCAGCTCATCGTCGGGGTCTTCGTCGCACCAGCGCACGTCGGCCACCACCAGGCCGTTGTCGCGTACGCGGGTGCGCTCGACATGGAAGCGGCGGGTGCCTCGCAGGCGCAACTGCAGCACACCGTCGGCGCCGACATCGAAGTCTTCGATGCGTACCTGCACGCCATACGCTGCCGGTGTCGCCGGGGCTCCCACTTCCTGGCCGTCGAGGATCAGGCAGACACCGAAGCCCTCGCCACTGCGGCCGCTGTCGCGGACCAGATCCAGGTAACGCCGCTCGAACACGCGCAGGCCGACCGCTGCACCCGGCACCAGCGTGGTGTGCAGCGGAAACAGCGGCAGTGATGTGTCGCTGCTCATCGGGCCTGCAGCGCGGCGAGGAAGCGGCGCGGTGCGCCGTCGAAGCCCCCATTGGACATGAACACCACGTGGTCGCCGCTGCGCGCGCTGGCCTGCAACTGCGCCAGCAGCGCGTCGGTATCGGGCACCGCGTGCGCTTCGCCTCGCACTGCGGCGATCACCGCGGCCGCATCCCAGGCCAGTTCCGGGCGATGCAGGAACACCACCTCGTCAGCCAACGCCAGCGACGGGGCCAGCGCCTGCGCGTGAGCGCCCAGCCGCATCGAATTGCTGCGCGGCTCCATCGCGACCACGATGCGCGCGTCACCCACCTTGGCACGCAGGCCTTCCAGCGTGGTGGCGATCGCGGTCGGGTGATGGGCGAAATCGTCGTAGATGGTGATGCCGTCATGGCGGCCGATCACTTCCATGCGGCGCTTGACGCTGCGGAAGCGCGCCAGCGCAGGAATCACGTCGGCCGGCGCCACGCCCACCGCATGTGCGGCAGCCAGCGCAGCCAGGCCGTTGAGCACGTTGTGGCGGCCCAGCAACGACCAGTGCACATCGCCCATTGCCTGCCCGCGGTGGTGTACGCGGAAGGCGCTGCCATCGGCGGCCAGCAGCTCGGCATGCCATTCCAGCGACGGGTCGAAGCCGAAGCGCTCGACCGGGGTCCAGCAGCCCATCGCCAGCACTTCGGCCAGATGCGGGTCCTCGCCGTTGACGATCAGTCGGCCACGCGCCGGCACCGTGCGCACCAGGTGGTGGAACTGGCGCTGGATCGCGGCCACGTCCGGGAAGATGTCGGCGTGGTCGTATTCAAGGTTGTTGAGGATGGCCACCAGCGGCCGGTAGTGCACGAACTTGCTGCGCTTGTCGAAGAACGCGGTGTCGTACTCGTCGGCCTCGACCACGAACTCGCGGCCCTGGCCCAGCCGGGCGGAGACGCCGAAATCCTCGGCGACGCCGCCGATCAGGAAACCGGGCGAACGACCGGCGCTTTCCAGCAGCCAGGTGAGGATGGTGGTGGTGGTGGTCTTGCCATGGGTACCTGCCACGGCCAGGGTGTCGCGACCCGGCAGTACCTGTTCGGACAGCCATTGCGCTCCCGAAATGTAGCGCTGGCCGGCGTCGAGCACGGCCTCAACGGCGGCATTGCCGCGCGAGAGGGCGTTGCCGATCACCACGTCATCGGTGCCGGCCGGCACGCTGTCGGCGCGGTAGCCCTGGTCCAGGGCGATGCCCAGCTGCTCGAGCTGGGTCGACATCGGCGGATAGATGGCCTGGTCGCTGCCGCTGACCGTATGGCCCAGTTCCCGCGCCAGGGCGGCCACGCCGCCCATGAAGGTGCCGGCGATTGCAAGGATATGTACGCTGCTCATGACCGAGGATTGTGACCGATGACGGCTGTATAGGGCCAATGTCCGCCCCCGGGTAAGACAAGTCCTACACGGGATGTGAGAAAACTCCAATCACCTGTCAGGGAATTCCCGATAGCGATGTTCTGTGAACCCGGACACAATTCGAACTGCCAGCCGCAGTACCCGAACCGGTCCTACTCCCCAAGAGGCCATCCCCAAGGGAGCTCATGCTGCGGGGCCCTGAGCAAGCCCTTCGCTGGCGCCTGTCAAACGACACAGGCCTGATCCTCACGGACCAGGCCTGTGTTTTTTTGCGCCCGAAGGGCCGGCAACAGACCGGCCCCGCCGGATCAACCCTTGATCGCCGCCAGGATGCGGGCTTCGATCTCGTCCAGCTCACCGACGCCATCGACGCGGGCCAGGGTGCCACGGCCGGCGTAGAAGTCGACCACCGGGGCGGTCTGGTCGTTGTAGACCTGCAGGCGCTGGCGCACCGCGTCCGGCGTGTCGTCGGCGCGGCCCTGTTCCTTGGCACGACCGGCGATGCGCTCGACCAGCAGCTCGGTGGCCACGTCCAGCTGCACCACGGCATCCAGCGGCTGGCCGATCTTGGCCAGCAGGCCGTCCATCGCATTGGCCTGGGCCACGTTGCGCGGGTAGCCATCAAGAATGAAGCCCTTGGCGACATCGGGCTGGGTCAGGCGCGACTCCAGCATGCCCAGCAGGATGTCATCCGACACCAGGTTGCCGGCATCCATCACCGTCTTGGCCTGCTTGCCCAGCTCCGTGCCCGCGGCGATTTCCGCGCGCAGCATGTCACCGGTCGAAATGTGGGCGATCCCCAGCTTTTCCTTCAGGCGCGTCGCCTGTGTCCCCTTGCCCGAACCGGGCGGTCCCAACAGAACCAATCGCATTGACCTGACTCCAACGTGTTGAAAACAAAGAAGGTTCGCGTCCCGGACGGACCGGTATCGCTGCACCGCAATAGCGCCACTTTACCGCATCCGGGTAATGTCCCTGCAATGTCCTTTCCCCCGAGCAGGTAGACGCATGCGCAACGGTACTCTCCTCTACGCCCAATCCGGTGGTGTCACCGCGGTCATCAACGCCACGGCGGCGGCAGTGATCGAGCAGGCCCGGGCCAAGGGCATCAAGGTCCTGGCCGCGCGCAACGGCATCCTCGGCGCGCTGCGCGAGGAACTGATCGACACCAGCAAGGAGAGCGCTGCGGCCATCCGCGCCCTCGCCCATACCCCGGGCGGCGCCTTCGGCTCCTGCCGGGTCAAGCTGAAATCGCTGGACGCCGACCGCGCCCGCTACGACCGCCTGCTGGAGGTGCTGCGCGCGCACGACGTGCGCTGGTTCCTCTACAACGGCGGCAATGACTCGGCCGATACCGCGCTGAAGGTCTCGCAGCTGGCCAAGGCCTCCGGCTACGACCTGACCTGCATCGGCGTGCCCAAGACCATCGACAACGACCTGGCAGTGACCGACACCTGCCCCGGCTTCGGCTCGGCGGCCAAGTACACCGCGGTGTCGGTGCGGGAAGCGGCACTGGACGTGGCGGCGATGGCCGAGACCTCCACCCGCGTCTTCATCTACGAGGCGATGGGCCGCCACGCCGGCTGGCTGGCCGCGGCCGCCGGCCTTGCCGGCAACGGCGATGACGAAGCGCCGCACATCATCCTGCTGCCCGAACGCGCCTATGACGAGGCGGCGTTCCTGGCCAAGGTGAAGGCCGTGGTCGAGCGCGTCGGCTACTGCGTGGTGGTGGCGTCGGAGGGCATCGCCACCGCCGATGGCCGCTTCGTCGCTGACGCTGGCGGCGGCAAGGACTCGTTCGGCCACTCGCAGCTGGGTGGCGTGGCCGCGCACCTTGCCGGCCGGGTCAAGGACCAGCTGGGCCTGAAGGTGCACTGGGCGCTGCCCGACTACCTGCAGCGCTCGGCCCGGCACCTGGCCAGCAGGACCGACTGGGAGCAGGCGCAGGCGGTCGGCAAGGCCGCCGTGCAGCTGGCGCTGAAGGGCCAGAACGGCGTGATGCCGGTGATCGTGCGCAGCAGCGATGCGCCCTATCGCTGGAAGATCGAGGCGGCGCCACTGTCGAAGATCGCCAACCATGAAAAGAAGATGCCCGCCGGCTTCATCCGCCGCGACGGCTTCGGCATCACCGCCAGGGCGCGGGCCTACCTGTCGCCGCTGATCAAGGGCGAAGCACCGCTGCCGTATGGCGCCGACGGCCTGCCGAAGTACGTCACCCTGAAGAACGTGGCGGTGAAGCAGAAGCTGCCGCCGTTCGAGGGCTGACCCGAAAAAGGGGACGGAGGGGATTAAGTCGCATACGCCCCTCTGTCATCTCCAACAGCGTCAGTAGTGGGTCGGATACGACTTAATCCCCTCCGTCCCCTTTTAGTGGAGGCACACCATGGCATTGCGTGTTGTTCGACTCGGTACGCCGCGCGTGCCTGGCGAGGGCCTGCGCATCGGCACCGTGCGGCGGCCGCCGCGCGGCGTGCCGCGCAGCGAGTTCGCCAGACAGGACTGGTACGACGTCTGGTTCCCAATCCTGTCACCCAGCGCGGAACTGGTGAAGCGGGCGCATGAGGCGAAGACGGCCGCCGACTGGACCGCGTTCTTCCGCCACTACAAGGCCGAGATGAAAGCGCCCGATGCCGCCCATGCACTGGACCTGCTTGCCGCACTGTCGCAGCACAACGACATCAGCGTGGGGTGCTACTGCGAGGATGAGGCGCACTGCCATCGCAGGGCTTTGCGCGAGCTGCTGGTGGCGCGCGGGGCGACGCTGGCGGAGTGATGATTGCAGGGTTGCCGGCCAGCGGCCGGCACTACCCGTGGATGACCGCGTGGGTACACCGCCCACGCAAAATTCAATTGCAGGCCTTGCCTTCCACCTGCAGCTGCGCGGCGAACATCGTTACCTGCGGAATCTGGCCGGCAGCGGCCTGCTTCCTGGCCTCTTCCAGATAGATGCGTGACTGGCCCTGACCGTCCAGCTCCACCTTGTTGGTCGACGGCAGCCGCCACACGCGCACCACCGCCTGCTGCGCCGGGCACGCGGCGCTGGGCACGCGGATCACATCATTGAGCTTCCAGCCCTTGTCGGCACTTGGCTGCGCCTTGGCGTAGTCGACGAAGCGCGCGCGTGGCTGGCATTGTTCGCTCGTACGCACCGCAGAGAAGCGGTACGGCTCGGCCGCCTGCCCGGTGAAGGCGCCTTCCAGGCGCGCACAGGCCTCGGGGATCTGCCGCAGCGTATGCACCGCCCCTACCGCCTGCGGAGCGCCCACGGCGCGCTGTAGCTCCGGGGTTTCCGCGGCGAGTGCCGGTACAGCCGGGACCAGGGCGGCAAGCATCAACAGGGACAGGCGCATGGGGGATCTCCTTCAGGACTCCACGCAGGCTTGCAGAGGCTGGCTTAACAGGGTGCAAAGGCCGGTGGCTCTCGAATCAAGCCCATTGACTGGCGGCATGCGCTGCGGCTCGCAGAAGCCAGTCGAGCACGGCTCGACTCTACAGTGCGCGGCACGCATACTGCGGGCACCAGGGAATGCTGAACACCGCCATACGTCGGACGACCGCCAAGGTCGGTACGGGTTGGTTCCAGGCTGCAGCCCGTCGTCCCCCTCGTGGTGCCGTTCATCGCCACTGGATGCCTACATCCATTCTGCGGAGGGGTCTAATGCTGGAACGTCACGGGCTGTCACTGGCGCTGGGCTGCGCCATTCTCGCGATCCTGTTCGGAATCGTCTCGGCGCGCTGGATCCTGCGCCAACCCACCGGCAATGAACGCATGATCGCGATCGCCACGGCGATCCAGGAAGGTGCGCGTGCCTATCTCAACCGCCAGTACCTGACCATTGGCGTGGCCGGTGTGGTGCTGTTCGTGCTGGTCGGTGTGTTCCTCAGCTGGTACACCGCGATCGGCTTCGCGGTCGGCGCGGTACTGTCCGGCGCGGCCGGCTACATCGGCATGAACGTGTCGGTACGCGCCAACGTGCGCACTGCCGAAGCTGCACGCCACGGCATCAGCGCCGCAATGGACGTCGCCTTCCGCGGCGGTGCCATCACCGGCATGCTGGTGGTCGGCCTCGGCCTGCTGGGCGTGGCCGGTTACTACGCGCTGCTGCTGCGCATGGGCCTGCCGATGGAACAGGCGCTGCATGCGCTGGTCGGCCTGGCCTTCGGCTCGTCGCTGATCTCGATCTTCGCGCGGCTGGGCGGTGGCATCTTCACCAAGGGCGCCGACGTCGGCGCCGATCTGGTCGGCAAGGTGGAAGCCGGCATTCCCGAGGACGACCCGCGCAACCCGGCGGTGATCGCCGACAACGTGGGTGACAACGTGGGCGACTGCGCCGGCATGGCCGCCGATCTGTTCGAGACCTACGCGGTGACCGTCATCGCAACGATGCTGCTGGGCAGCCTGATGCTGGCCGAGGCAGGCGCCAATGCGGTGCTGTATCCGCTGGTGCTGGGCGGCGTATCGATCATCGCCTCGATCATCGGCGCGCTGTTCGTCAAAGTGAAGCCTGGCGGCTCGATCATGGGCGCGCTGTACAAGGGCGTGATCGTCTCCGGCGTGCTGGCCGCCATCGCCTTCTACCCGATCACTACCGGCCTGATGGGTGACAACGTGCACGGGCCGATGGCCCTGTACGGCTGCGCGTTGATCGGCCTGGTCCTGACCGGGCTGATCGTGTGGATCACCGAGTACTACACCGGCACCCAGTACAAGCCGGTGCAGCACGTGGCGCAGGCCTCGACCACCGGCCACGGCACCAACATCATCGCCGGCCTCGGCATCTCGATGAAGTCCACCGCGCTGCCGGTGGTGGCCGTGTGTGCGGCGATCTGGGGCGCGTTCGCGCTGGGTGGGCTGTACGGCATCGCCATCGCCGCCACCGCGATGCTGTCGATGGCCGGCATGATCGTCGCTCTCGATGCCTACGGGCCGATCACCGACAACGCCGGTGGGATTGCCGAGATGGCCGAGCTGCCCTCGGAGATCCGCGACATCACCGATCCACTGGATGCGGTTGGCAACACCACCAAGGCGGTGACCAAGGGCTATGCGATCGGTTCGGCCGCACTGGCCGCATTGGTGCTGTTCGCGGACTACACGCACAACCTGCAGGCTGCACATCCGGGGCAGGAATTCCGCTTCGACCTCAGCGACCACACGGTGATCATCGGCCTGCTGATCGGCGGCCTGATTCCCTACCTGTTCGGTGCGATGGCGATGGAAGCGGTCGGCCGCGCGGCGGGTGCGGTGGTGGAGGAAGTACGTCGCCAGTTCCGCGAGATCCCCGGCATCATGCAGGGCACCGGCAAGCCGCAGTACGACAAGGCGGTGGACATGCTGACCCGCTCGGCGATCCGCGAAATGATCGTGCCCTCGCTGCTGCCGGTGGCGGTGCCGGTGGTGGTCGGCCTGCTGCTGGGGCCACGCGCACTGGGTGGCCTGCTGATCGGCACGATCGTGACCGGCCTGTTCGTGGCCATTTCGATGACCACCGGCGGTGGCGCCTGGGACAACGCCAAGAAGTACATCGAAGATGGCCACTTCGGCGGCAAGGGCAGCGAGGCGCACAAGGCTGCGGTGACCGGCGATACCGTCGGTGACCCGTACAAGGACACGGCCGGCCCGGCGATCAATCCGCTGATCAAGATCATCAACATCGTCGCGCTGCTGCTGGTGCCGCTGTTGTAGATCCACGCCATGCGTGGATGACGGCCTCGATGGGGTCAGAGCCCTTTCCTGGGGAAAGGGATCCGAGCCCACCGTCAATCACCGCCCGCGCAGGAAGAACGACACCGGCACCATCACGTCCACCGGGTCGCCGGCCACTTCGGCCGGCGGCGCCGGTACCGGGCTGGCGCGCTGCACGGTGTCCAGCGTCTCCTGGTCAAGCAGCGCGAAGCCACTGCTGCGGCCCAGCTTCAACCCCGAGACCGCGCCATCGCGGGCCACGGCAAAGCGCACGTAGACCACGCCCTGCTGGCGCAGCCGCTCGGCCTGGCGCGGATAGCGGCGATGCTTCTGCAGGTGCCCCAGCAGGCGACCTTCCCAGCTTGCCTCGGCGCGACTGCGCTCACCCGCCGTGGTCTGCGGTGCGGCGTAGCGCGCGGCGGCGTCAGCGGCCACCTGTGGCGGTGCGCTGGTCTGCGCGACATTGGTGTCGGCGACATCCGGCGAGGGCGTCGGCTCTGGTGTACGCGGCGGTGGCAGGTCACCCTGCGGCTGCACCGGCGCCTTCGGTTGCTCGCGCAGGGCCGGCTTCGGCGCCTGCCGCTGCTGTTGCTGCTGCAGTGGACCGGTGGCGACCTCGCGCGGCGGCACCGGCGGTGCCTGCGCCATCGGTGCCAGTTCCAGCATCAGCGCGGCGGGCGGCGCCGTCGCAGCCAGTACCGGTGCGCGCGTCGCCCACCAGCAGGCCGCGCCGATCAGCAGCGCGTGCACCAGCAGCACGATCACCAGGCTGGTCGCCCAGCGCCGCAATCCGCTCATCGCGCGCCTTGCTCCAGTCCAACCAGTGCCACCTTCAAGTAGCCTGCGCCACGCAGCGCGTCCAGCGTCGCCATCAGTTCACCGTAAGGCACGCGGGTATCGGCACGCAGGAAGATGCGCTGCGCGGTGTCGCCGTGGGTGGCCGCCTGCAATGCAGCGGCCAGCCCGTCACGCGCCACCGCCTGCTCGCCCACGCGCAGCGACAGATCGGCCTGCACGGTCACATACACCGGCGCCTGTTCGGGCGGCGTGGCACTGGCGCTGCTGGCCGGCAGCTGCACGGGCACTGATACGGTGGCCAGCGGTGCGGCTACCATGAAGATGATCAGCAGCACCAGCATCACGTCGATGAAGGGCGTGACGTTGATCTCGTGTGCTTCTTCCGGTGCGTCGTCGCGGTCGGACGCGGTCCTGATCGCCATCGTCGCGCCTCAGTGCACCGCGCGCAGCGGTGCTGCTGCGGTACGCGGCACGGCACGATCAAGATCGCGCGAGACCAGCTGCTGCACGGCCGCCGACAGATCGCCGAGCAGGCCCCGCAGGCCGGCCAGCACGCGGCTGAAATGGTTGTAGACCAGTACCGCGGGAATCGCCGCGACCAGGCCGAGTGCGGTCGCCAGCAGGGCCTCGGCGATGCCGGGCGCAACCACCGCCAGGTTGGTAGTGTTGCTGTGTGCGATGCCGATGAAACTGTTCATGATGCCCCACACCGTGCCGAACAGGCCGACGAAGGGCGCCACCGCGCCGATGCTGGCGAGCACACCGATGCCACGCCGCTGCACGCGCGCGGTCTCCAGCTCGATGCGGTCCAGGCGCGAGGCGATGCGCTCCTTGATGCCGTCGCGACTATCCAGATCCTGCGACAGACGCAGTTCGGTGCGTGCTGCGTCCAGCATCGCCAGCGCGGTGCCCTGCCGCAGGCTTGCCTCTTCGCTCTGCGGCGGCAGCTGTGCGGACTGCAGCAACAGCGCGCGCGCCGCACGCAGCTGCCGGGCCTGGCGCGTCAGTTCCCAACCCTTGGCCAGCAGTATGGTCCAGGTGGCCAGCGACGCCAGTGCCAGCGCGATCATCACGGCCTTTACCACCACGTCGGCGGCCAGGTACATGCCCCACGGGGTCAATGCGGGGGCGGCCACGGGGACCAGGTCAGCAGGCAGCATCGTCTCGGTTTCCATCAGCATCAGGGGTCGCTGCGCGACGACGGGCCGCGCGCGGATCATTGGCGTCGTCCACTTCCACGACCGGATGGGGTTCCAGCCGCGGTGCCGGTCGGCTCAGCACGTAGCCGGCGCTGACCGCGAAGAACAGGCCCACGCCCAACAGCAGGCGCCAGGACGGGTGCGCGCCCCAGCAGAACAGGGCAAAGCCCAGCGCCATGCCGGCACTGGCAAACGCCTTGCCCTTGCGCGATACCGCGCCCTGCTCGCGCCACAACCGCAGCGACGAGCCGTAGCGCGGATGCGCCAGCAGGCGCTGCTCGAACTTCGGCGAGCTGCGCGCGAAGCAGCCCACGGCCAGGATCAGGAAGATGGTGGTCGGCATCACCGGCAGCAACGCGCCGATCACCCCGAGCCCGACCATCAGCCAGCCCAGCGCGAACCAGAGCCAGCGCATCAGCGCTGCACCTGTGGGCGTGCGCCGTGCATCAGGCGAATTCCACTTCGACGTGGCCGTGCACGCTGCGGAACGCGGCGTCGGCCGCATCGATCACCTGCTGCTCCTGCTCGGCACTCAGCGGTACCGCGTCCAGCGCCGCGGTGAACTCACGCCAGTGGCGCGCCGCGCCATCCGGATGCGCGGCCAGGTGGCGGGCGCCAAAATCACGGTCCAGGCCGAGCTTGGCAGCCATCTTGTACAGAATGGTGCCGCCCAGGTTGGAGCCTTCAGCCACGTACAGCCAGCCCAACGCGGCGGGCAGTTCCAGATCGGACGGCAACGCCGCGATGTCAGCCCCCGGCAGGGTCTGCTCCAGGTCCTGCAGGTCGCGCGCGACCTGGGTCAGGCGGCGGCGCTCGCCCAGGTCCGGCAGCAGTGCGTCCAGCGCAGGGTTGGCATACAGCGCATCGATGCTGCGGTGGAAGCGATACTGCACGCGCAGGAAACGGGCGAAATTGCTGCGGTCGGCGAAGATGTCGCCGGCCATGATGCGCTTGTCCAGGGCACCGTGGCTGTCGCGGGTGGCGGCCTTGAGCCGCAGGCTGCGGCTTTCTTCAGGGGCGATGTGTGCGTTCATGGGGGAATGCCAAGGGGGTCGTCGTGCTGTAGACGTCTGCCACGGGGCTTTCCCCAAGGCCGTCTACACCGATAATGGGCCATCCCCTTGTCCATCCGGAACCGACGATGATCACCACCGAACCGCGCATGACCAACCTGTTCCTGCAGCTGGGCCTGGATGCCAGCGCCGAGGGCATCGCCCGCTTCATCCGCGAGCACCAGCTGGCCACCGATGTCGAAGTGGTCGAAGCACCGTACTGGAACGATGCCCAGCGCCAGTTCCTGTCCGAATCACTGCAGGCCGATGCGGCATGGACCACGGTGGTGGATGAGCTGAACGAGTCGCTGCACGAAGATGCGGTAAAGGCTTCGAGCGGGCTGTAAATAGACGCCGGGCGTGGCCCGGCGCTGTCGATTGCACGGCAGAAGCGGTGCGGACCAAGGTCCGCACCCACCGAGGGCGGTTGGGGCTCGCTGGGGTCAGAGCCCTTTCCGCAGGAAAGGGATCCGGCCCCACCGCTCACCCGCGACCGATCAGTACTTCCAGGTCAACGCCAGTCGCGCAGTGCGGCCCGGGGCCGGCATCACGCCCAGGGCCAGCGGGTCCAGGTAATAGCGGTCGGTCAGGTTGTCCACGCCGGCTTCCACCGACAGCTGGTCGTTGAAGCTCCAGCTGGCGAACAGGTCCACCAGCGTGGTTGGCCGGTACAGCTGCTGGATCGCCGACAGGCCCACGTTCCAGTCCTTGTCCAGCTTGCTGATCGGGCCGGCGTTGTGGACCACGCGGGTGCCGAAGGTCAGGCGCTCGTCGAACAGGCGCGAGCCCAGGGTCAGGTTGACCATGTAGCGCGGTGGGTTCTGGGTATTGGTGTACGAGCCCTCGAAGCCGCCGTCCACGCAGTCGGGCGTGTTGGCCAGCTCGCCGTTCCTGCGCTGCGCCCCATAGGCACGGCGCTCGGCGGCGATGTCCGGCGCGCAGGTCTTGGCCTTGAAGTAATAGTGTGCGGACAGATCGGCAAATACCTTGCCGCTGTCATAGCTGGACTGGAACTCCATGCCCGAGACCTTGAACTGGTCGACGTTGCGGATCAGGCCCGCCGACAGCGTGCGGTAGTCACGGGTGATCAGGTCGTCGATGCGGGTATCGAAGTACGCCAGCTTCAGCGCCAGGCGATCGCCGGCAGTGAACAGGTCATAGCGGAGGGTGCTGGCACCGATTTCCCAGCTGCGCGCGCGCTCCGGCTTCAACTCACCCACCGGCTTGGCGGCGGTGAACAGGCCCAGCGTGGTCTCGAACAGGCTCGGCAGCTTGGTGCCTTCGGCGTACTTCACGTAGACCATGGTGTCTTCGCTGAAGCGGTAGGCCACGCTGGCGGTCGGCGAGAACGCGTTATCGCGACGGCGGATCGGCTGCGACCAGGTCCAGCTGACCGGCACTTCCAGGTCCTGCGCCTTGCCGGCGTCGTAGAAGTTCCAGCCACCGATGTCGCCCACCGTGCCCTTCTTGTACGGCGAGGCCAGCAGCGATTCCTGGGTGAAGTTGCCGTTGGCATCCGGATACCAGTTCAGCAGCGCGATGCGCTTGGCCCGCCACGACGGCAGCGCCGGGTTGCCATTGAGCAGTTCGGTGTAGCGGTACTGGCCCTGCACCTCATAAGCATCGGGCGTGGCCAGGCGGTTGCGGTCATGCACATCCACGCGGTTCCAGCGGCCGCCGGCCAGCAGTTCCCAGTGTTCATCGGGCTGCCACTTCAGCGAGGCCACGGCGCTGTATTCCTTGCGCTCGGCGTTGCGCAGGAAGCGGTTGTTGATCAGGTCATCGTGCATGACCGGCCCCGAACTGCCTGGCGCGATGTCCTCATCGCTGTAGGACAGGCCGTAGTCGAGGGTGAACGCGCCAGCACGTGTGTCGAACTTCGAGGTGTTGCTGGCATCCAGTCCGAAGCGCTTCTGTCGCAGCGGATTGCGGTAGGCATCCTTGTAGCCGGGGTCACCACTGAAGCTGGGCGCGTCGTACCACTCGGTACGACGATCGAAATACCACGGGGTGATGCCGGTCAGGCTGTTGTACATCACGCTGTCGGTGTCGGTGTACGCGGCGTTGACGCGCAGGTCGACCAGCTCGCTGTCCGGGTTGAAGCGATAGCGCAGGGTGTAGCTGTCCATGTCGACGTGGCCCGGATCCCATTGCGGAATGCGGTCGCGATCGACGCGGATGATCTGCGAGGCCATGATCTCGCCGGCGGTGCCTTCGTAGCGGCGGTAGCCCGCTTCCAGGGTCTGTGCATCGTCGATACGCCAGGTGCCCTTGAGCAGCGTCGACTTCGAGCGCGCCGAGGTATTGAAGACCTCGGTACGCGGCGGATTCAGCGGTGCCAGCGTGCGCCGGGTCTGTGGGAAGTCGTCGTAGCCGTGCTTGCCGGAGAAGTAGTTGCCATTGTCGCGGTAGGCATAGGCGGCGACCAGATCAAAGCGGTCCCAGTGACCGGCTGCGGCCACGTTGAAGAACTGGCTGCCGGTGGCGCTGCGATCGGAACGCGGCGCGGCGCTGTAGGACGGCAGGTTGTTGGCGCTGTTGTTGGCCAGGCCGCCACGCGCGCGCACGCCGAAGTCGCGCCCTTCGCGCAGCACGTCGCCGATCTTCAGCGTCTCCATCTCGACCACGCCGCCGATGCCGCCAGAGGCGTTGGCCTGCAGGCTCGGGCCCTTGGTGATGGTCAGGCTGGAGATCAGGTCCGGGTCGAGGTAGGTACGCTGCGATTGGCCGGCATAGCCACGGTAGGTATCGATGCTGGACTGGCCACCGTCGATGATCACCGGCACGCGGCCCTGGCCCTGGATGCCGCGGATGTTGACGTCGAAGCCATTGCCGACGCGTGGGTCACCGGCAGTGACGCCGGCCATGCCCTTGACGATGTCGCCGTTGGACGTACCGCGGAAACGCTCCAGCTGCGTGCGGTTGAGCGTGGTGGTGGAACCGACGCTGCGATAGCTGTCGAGCAGGCGCGCCTCGTCGCTGGTCGCGCCACTGTCGACGCGGTCGCCGGCCACGCTGAGCGTGTCGGTGACGATCACGCCGCTGTCGGCCTGCGCCGGCGTCGCCGCTTCCAGCGTGACTGCATCTGCGCTGACCCGGCGCACCGCCAGGCCACTGCCCTGCAGCAGCTGCTGCAGCGCCTCGTTGGCCGGCAGGCTGCCATTGACCGCACGCGAGCTCACCCCGTGGGCCAGGATGGCCGGATACACGACCTGCACGCCGGACTGGCGCATGTAGCTGCGCAGCGCCTCGTCCAGGGGCTGCGCCGGAATGTCGAAGCGCTGTACGGCGGCGTGATCGCCACGGGCGTTCTGTGCCAGCACGGATGGCGTGGCACTGGCCAGGCCGGCAGCCAGCAATGCAATGCACAGGCGGGACGGGCGCGGCGCGCGGCCCGGACGGTGGAAGTCGAACATGGGGAACCTGTCAGGTAATCGGTGCCGCAGGCGCGGCGTCATCCGCAACACAGGCGGACACGGCGACGTACGTGGCGGCGGCGGGTACGTTCGCGGGGTAAGACGGTTGGGCGCACGGCAACCCCAAGGGCGATTTGCGGCCGCAGAGGGTGCCGACCGTGGCCGGCACATCGGGAACATCATTCACGCATGGCGTGGATCTACTGATGGATGATGGCGACGCCGAGCGGCAGGCGGGTGACCTGCAGACCTGCCGTCGCCGCCAACGCATCCAGCGCCTGCTCCGGGCGATCGATGCGCAGCGCCGCACTGATCGCCGGCAGTCGCGACAGATCTCCGCGCACGAACGTCGGGCCGGCACGATAGCGCCCCACCCATTGCACGGCGTCGGCGACGCTGGCCTGCTCCAGCAGCAGCTCGCCCTGGCGCCATGCACCCACGCTGTCGGCCGCCACATCCTGCAGGCGCGTCACGCCGCTGCGCTCGCCATAGACGGCGCGCTGGCCCACCTGCAGATAGGTCCAGCCACCGTCGGCCGGGCTGGCCACACGCACCCTGCCCTGCCCGACCTGGGTTTCCACCCCGTCATCGCCACGCGCGACGGTGAACGCGGTCGAGATGTCCTCAACCACGCCATTGCCGGCACGCACGCTGAAACGCCGCTGCGCATCCGGGCTGACCTCGAACCAGACGCGCCCGCGCAGGAGCTCGACCTCGCGTGCGTGCGCATCGAAGCGCACGGCGATCGCGCTGTCCGCATCCAGCACTGCGCGGCTGCCATCGGGCAGCGTTACGTTCTGCACGACGTGCGAGCTGCGATGGTCGGCCTGCAGCCGCAACCAGGCCTCCGGCCATGCCACCAGCATCGCCAGCACAGCTGCAGCGGCCATCGCCCAGCGCATTCGATGCGGGCGGCGGCGTTCGGCACACCGGGCCAGCGGGCGTGGCCCGACACTGCGCCACAGCGTGCGCTCGTGCTCGAAGGCCCGGCGGTGCCCCGGCTCTGCCAGCCAGCGCTCAAACTCGTGCATGCGTCCCTCGCCGATGTCACCCGAGGCCAGCCACGCAATCCAGCCCCGGGCCTGTTCGGCCAGGGCATCGTCATTGGCGGCGGGCAGCGTGTTCGGCGGGCTCATCGGCTGGCGGACAGGCGCATTCAAGCGCGGGCGGGGGAACTAGACCGCATCCACGGTCCAGTGATCAAGACGTTTCAGCGAGGGCCAGCCCCAAGCCGGGGCGATCATCGGCCGCTGCGCGCCCAGGCCAGGCGTTGCAACGCGGTGCGCACATGGTTCTCGACGGTGGTCACCGACACCCCGAGGCGGCGGGCGATCTCGGCCTGGGTCAGGCCCTGCAGGCGGTTGAGCCGGAAGATGGTGCGGGTCGGCTCCGGCAGGTGTCCGGCCGCATCCAGCACACGCTGCAGCTCGTCCTGGGCCATGGCCTGTTCCTCGGTCGAGATGACCTCGTCCGCTCCCCACAGGTAGTGGTCGGCCAGCAGGCGGTTGCGCCGGGTCGATTCGCGGCCGTGGTCGGTGGCCAGGTTGGCGGCCAGCCGGTACAGGTAGGCACGCGGATTGTCGATGGCCTGGCTGTCATCGACACCACGCGCCTTGAACCACACCGCCTGGATCACGTCCTCTGCGCCGTTGTCGCCCCCCAGGATGCGCTGCACCCGGCGCAGCAGCGCAGGCCGCTCGCGGATCAGCAGTTCGGTGAGGGAGGCGGCATTGGAGGACATGCGCGGAACCGGGACGTCAGACGGAAGGCGCCGCGCATGCTACTCCGTTAATGAGAATCAGTCACGTTCGCATCAATGGATGCACCCGGTCAGCCCGTCATAGACGCTCTGCGAGGTCCCCGGCAACGGGTCATGCAGTGGATTGCGGGCGGCGAGCGCGGCATGGAAGGCTTCCACCGGTGTGCCAGGCTCCAGCGGCAGGCGGCACAGCCAGGTCGGTTGCCGGGCGACGATCGCACCGTCTTGCCGCGACACAGCCAGGTCACTGGCGGCAAATGCCCACAGGCACTCATGCACCGTGCCGCGCACCGCGTCCACCGAGCAGCGCAGGCGCAGGGCGCGGATATCGCTGTACTCGCCTTCGCAGAAGGTATCGCCGCAGATCGCGTCGAACCCGTAATGCAGACGTCCCTCCAGGGCAAAGAAGCGGTCCCAGTTGGCTTCCTGCCGCGGGTAGTCGATCAGGTCGACGTAAGGAGAGGCCTGGGCCAACGGCGCAACCAGCAGCATGCAGAACAGGGCGAACGGCAGGGCAGACACTTTCATCGGCGGACTCCTTGACAAGGTCGATCCAGCCTGCGCCCCCGCACCGGCCGGCCCTATCAGCCAACCCCGGCCTGCCGCGTGGGTCCCTGCCCCACGCAGCGGTCAGCCCCTCCCTCTGCACAGCGCCCGGCAAAGGCATAAAATGGGGGGCTATCCGTCTATATCCCCCACCTGGAGCACGACCATGGGTCTGGAACTCGTCTCGCCCGGCAAGAACCCGCCGGAAGAAATCAACGTCATCATCGAGATCCCGAAGGACTCGGAGCCGGTGAAGTACGAAGTGGACAAGGAAACCGGCGCGATCTTCGTCGACCGCATCCTGTCCACCCCGATGCGTTACCCCTGCAACTACGGCTACGTGCCGAGCACCCTGTGCGGCGACGGCGATCCGGCCGACGTGCTGGTGGTGCTGCCGCTGCCGCTGGTGCCGGGCTCGGTCGTGCGCTGCCGTCCGGTCGGCGTGCTGAAGATGAGCGATGAGGCGGGCAGCGACGAGAAGATCCTGGCCGTGCCGGTCTCGAAGATCTTCAGTGGCTACGCCCACGTTGAAGACATCGCCCAGGTGTCCAGCCACTGGCTGGAGCGCATCGGCCACTTCTTCGAGCACTACAAGGACCTGGAGAAGGGCAAGTGGGTCAAGCTGGACGGTTGGGGCGGCGCCGCTGAGGCCAAGCAGATCCTGATCGAGGCGCACCAGCGCCACCTCGACAGCAAGGCCTGAGCCTGAACCGGATCGCTCCGGCGGTACCCTGCCGGAGCGATGCGGGTCACGTTTCATGATGACGGCACATCACTCTTGCTGCCGTATTAGGTAAATTGCGTCACTTCACACGTCATCGACATCCATCGTCGAGACAGCCAGGGGAATGTGTCGTGCGTATTCTGCTTGTTGGGGATGCAGCCAGCCTGCCGGCTGAGCTGACCGAATTCATTGCCGATCTTGGGGAAGACTGGCAGCCGCTGACCGCCACCGATGGCCAGACCGCGATGACCGCGGTTGCCACCCAGGGCGTGGACGCGGTGATTGTCTGCCCGCAGCTGCCGGACCTCAATGCCACCACGCTGCTCGGCCAGATCAGGACCCTGCGTCCGGAAACCATCCGCATCGCGCTGGTGGACGCACAGCATGGCAACCGGCCGCCGCCGGCACGCCTGATCGGTGTCGCTCACCGTTTCCTGCCGTTGCCACTGGCACCGGAAGTACTGCTGGAAGCGCTGACCAGCCTGGAAGAGCTGCGCGAAGTGCTGGACAGCCCGCGCCTGCGCGATGCCATCGGCCGCATCGAGAAACTGCCGTCGCCGCCGCACCTGTACCTGAGCCTGACCCAGGCGCTGGAGCATGATGACGACGCCGACAGCGCCGACGTGGCCAAGCTGGTGGCCGCCGATCCGGCCATCGCCGCCAAGGTGCTGCAGTTGTCGAACTCGGCATTCTTCAGCCAGGGCCGCACCATTGCCGACCTGCGTACTGCGGTCACCCGGCTGGGCCTGGCCACGCTGCGTGACCTGGTGCTGGCCAGTGAGGTGTTCTCGGCGCCGACGCTGTCGACTGCCGAACGCAACTCGCTGCAGCAGCGCGCCCTGCTCGCCTCGCGCCTGGCCGCACGCCTGCTGCCCGAATCCAGTGCCGAACTGGGCGCAACCGCGGCACTGCTGGCCGACATCGGCCTGCTGCTGCCCGGCGTACGCAACGAGCGCACCGAGCCATCGCTGGCCGGTGATACCCGACCGGGCCATGCCGAAGCCGGTGCCTACCTGCTGGGGCTGTGGGGCCTGCCGATGCCGATCATCGAAGCGGTGGCATTCCACCTGCAGCCGCAGCGCGCCAACACCCGCAGCTTCTGGGTGACCGGTGCGGTGCATGTGGCCCTGGCGCTGGTCAACGGCGACCCGGTGGATGAGGACTATCTGCAGCGCGCGGGCGTGCTCAACAAGCTGCCGCAGTGGCGCGAACATGCCAACAGCCTGATGGGGCTTACGCCGAGCGAAGCCTGAGCTCCACCGGCAATCCACACGATGAAGGCGCGTCCGCAGGGACGCGCCTTCGTTGCATCAGGGCTGCGCGCAGTGGTCGTACACGCAGCGCTCGAACAGGAACTGGCAGTACGCCGCATCCTCACCGGCCTTGATGCAGTTGCTGCGCACCTCCGCGCAATAACGGCCATTGGCACACACCAGCGGACCGGCCGACACACTGCCGGCCAGGCTCAGGACGGCGAGAACTGCAGCGGCAAACATACGTGGCATCGCGTTGTTCATTTCGCGCTCTCCTTGGTCCGGAATGGACCTCTGCGAACCTACCAGCGGTCCAGTTGCGACAAGCGTGACCTTTGTCGCTGAACTGCCCGATTCAGAATTTCCCGACCCGGCTCTGCCAAACGCAAAGAGGGCAGGCCTTGCGGCCCGCCCTCCTCGTCTTGCCTTCAGGCTTCGATGGATCAGAAGCGCTGGTTGTACTGGATGAACAGGAAGCGGTCGTAATCCAGCATCGGGTCCAGCTGCACGGCACTGGCGTTGGTCACCGCGTAGGTGATCGGCGGGGTCTTGCCGAACACGTTGCGGGCACCGACGGTCACGCTGCCGTTCCACGGGGCCTGCCAGGTGGCCGAGATGTCGTGATAGACGATCGCGCCCTTCTTGTTGGCACCCAGGCCACCGCTCCAGCCACCGTTCTCGGTGTAGTAATCCGGCTGGTTGCACTCCAGGCCATTTTCCTGATCGTAGCAGAAGTCGCGGAAGCCGCCGTAGTAACGCATGGTCCAGGTGGCCGACAGGTCGCCCTTGGTCCAGGTGCTGGCCAGGGTGCCGCGGACACGCGGGTAGTTCCAGTAGCCTGCGTAGTCATCCCATGCAGCACCCTTGGTGGCCTGCTGACGGAAGCTGGTCAGGTAGTTGGTGTCCAGGTTGAACGACAGGGTACCGAAGCTGTATTCCGGCATGCGGTAGCGGACGCCGAAGTTGTAGCCTTCGGTTTCCAGCGAGCCCAGGTTCGCGTTGCCGCGGCTCAGGCCGGTGACCTGCTGGCCGTTGGCGACGTCGCCACGGCTGTACTGGTCACAGAAGGCCTGCACACCGTTCTGGTAGCACTGGTTCAGCACGTAGTTCGCCGACAGCGCGGTGATCACGTTGTCGACAGTGATCTTGTACCAGTCCAGCGAGACGTTCAGGCCGCTGACGAAGCTCGGGCTCCAGACCAGGCCCGCGGTGCGGGTCTTGCTGGTTTCCGGCTGCAGCTTGTCGTTGCCCACACCCGAGTTGAACGGGTTGTTACCTTGGGTGTCACGGGCACTGATCGGACGACCGGCAGCGTCGGTCTGACGGAAGTCGGACGCCAGGCCTTCAGCACCGCAACGGGCTGCAACGGCCGGGTTGCTGCGCTGGCCGAACACGGCATCACACGGATCGGTGAACTTGTCGAAGGTCTGCGAACCACCACCGAACGTGTCGTCCAGGGTCGGGGCACGGAAGCCCTCGCCGTAGGTCGCACGCACCAGCAGGTCGTCGATCGGCTTCCAGGTCACGCTGAACTTGCTGTTGACCGTGTTGCCGAACTTGTCGTAGTCCGAGTAGCGGCTGGCGATATCCAGCGACAGCTCCTTGGCACCCGGCAGGTCACGCAGCAGCGGCACCATCAGTTCCAGGTAGAACTCGTTGGTCTTGTACTTGCCTTCGGTCGGCTGCGCGGCCAGCTCGGTGGTGTAACCCGAGGAGGACAGTGCGTCCGGGTGATCGTAGCCCGACACTTCGCGATGCTCGTAACCGGCAGCGAAGGCGAACTCGCCCGCATCGCCCGGCATGTCGAACAGCGAACCGGTGATGTTGGCGAAGTACTGCTTGCTCTTGCTCTGGCCGGTCGAGTTCAGCAGGGTGTTGATGTACTTCAGCGCATCCGGGGTCGCGGCGCTGGCGCCGCCCAGCAGGTCGAACGGAACGCAGCTGCCCGGGCTGGTGCCCAGCGCGATCGGGTTGGCAGCGGTGCCGCACTGGGCGACGCCATTGGCGTTGATGAACGACGGGCCGAGGGCGTTCTTCAGGGCCAGCAGGTTGATGTTGCCCGAGCTGGTCTGGGTCACGTCGAACTGGTTGTAGTTGATGCCCACATCCCAGTCGAACGGACGGTTGTTGAAGTCGAAGTTGCCTTCCAGGGCCGCGTCGAAGTGCAGCGACTTGACGTTGTTCTGGGTGATGCGCGGCAGTTCGAAGATACGACGGCCCCAGCCACCGATGTCAACGCCGGCGCCCGGGTTGGCCCAGTTGCCCAGCGGGTTGTAGATGCTGTCCTTGCTGATCGCCACCGGGAACTGCGGCTGCGAGGTGCCGGTCAGCGGGTAGCCGGCGATCTGGCGCTTGGAATCGCGCTCGGAGTACATCGCCGTCGACTTCAGACGCAGGTTGTCGTTGATGTCGTAGCTGGCCGAGGTGAACATGGTCTTCGACTCAGCGCCCTGGTTCAGCATCATCTGCTGCGAGGCGTTGTAGTAGTCGTCCAGACCAATCAGGTGGTAGTTGTTGAAGTTGTTCGACGGCTGGCCAACGCCGACCGGGGTGTCCCAGGAACCGGTGTGGTTGACCACCCAGGTGTTCGGGACCCACTTGCCAGCCTTGTTGTATTCGCCAGCACCGGCGGTGCCTTCGGCACGCGGATCGGTGAAACGACCCCACGGGCCAGCCGGGCTCAGACCGTCTTCCTTGTGGCCCTGGCCATAGGAGTATTTGGTCAGGCCACGATCCTTGGCCCACACCGGATCTTCCTTGATGTAGTTCGCGCCGAACACGATCGAGGAGCGCTCGCCGCTGGCACCCAGGGTCAGGCTGTACTGGGTCTTGGAACCGTCGCCGTGGCTGTTCTGGCCATAGTAGGCACTGGCCTCGGCGCCGTCGAAGTTCTTGCGCAGGATGATGTTGACCACGCCGGAGATGGCGTCGGAACCGTAGATCGCCGAGGCGCCGTCCTTCAGGACTTCAATGCGCTCGATCAGCGAGGTCGGGATGGTCGACATGTCGGTGAAGCCGGCCAGGCTGGTGCTCCAGCGCTTGCCGTTGACCAGCACCAGCGTGCGCTGCTCACCCAGATTGTACAGGCTGACGTACTGGCCGCCCTGTTCCGGGTTGGACGCCAGCACGGCCGCCTTGCTGAAGGTCTGGGTGCCCGCCACGGACAGGTTCTGCAGCAGGTCGCCGACGCTGACCAGGCCCGAACGCTGGATGTCCTCATGGCTTACGGTGAGGACCGGCTGGGAGGTTTCCACATCCACCGAGCGGATGCGGGAGCCGGTGACTTCCAGGCGATCAAGGGTGGTCGGGGCACTGGCTTCCTGTGCGGAAGCAAATGCCGGTGCCAGCGCCAGCGCGATGCCGGCGGGCAGCAGGCCCAGCCGCACGGCAGGGGTGCGAACGTTCATCAATCTCTCCAAGGTACGTGTTAGTAGCGTGTTAAAACGCTCCAGCACGTTACGATTGCGTTGCGATGCTGTATTTGCGCGACCCAACCGTAGACTTTGCAGAGTGTGGCGGGAGCAAGCCGCCGTTTTCCCTGAACCGGGAGGCAGACTGCCCGTAACGGGCGCGGAAGGCCCGCGCGAAGCTGCAGCAGTTGTCGAATCCGCTGGCCGCGGCGACCTCGCCCACCATCATGTCGGTGTCGCGCAGCAGATCGGCGGCCCGCTCCAGGCGCAACCGTGCCGAAAGCGACTGGGGGCTCTCTTCATACAGGCTCTGGAAGGTCTTGGAGAGGTACCAGCTGGAGAAGTTGGTCAGCTCGGCCAGCTCGCCGATCCGCACCACGCGGTGGCTGTTGCCCTCCAGATAGAGACGGGCGCGCTGCATGCGGCCGAACACCTGGCGCTTGCGGCTGCGTGAGCGACCGGGGCAGCGCTGTACATTGTCGGCCAGGTCACGCTGCAGGCCGGCCAGGTGCAACAGCAGGGGCCGCAGCGCCTGCGCTGGCAGGCCGCTGTCGAGCGCGTCGCGCCACAGGCGCAGGGCAACGCGGGCGTCGCCGCGGCTCATGCGACCACGACCGGCATACAGGCCGCAGTCGGCCATCTCGGACAGCACCCGCATCGCCTCCGCATTCAGGCTGAGGCCCACGCACAGTCCGTTACGGCCGGCCTGCACCAACGGGCGCGACTCCTTCTCGAAGGCAATCCACTCGCCATGGCGCAGGCGGAAACGCCCTTCCTTGGCTTCCACCCAGGAGCTGCCCCGCACCTGCAGCCAGACAGTGAAGCTTGACCCTGCCGTCTGCAGGCTGCCGAGCCGGGCCACGCCCATGCAGGTCGGCGCGAGATCGTCCAGCGCCTTGTCGAGGGAGACGGTTTGGCCACGATCGGCCAGCGAGAGTTGACGCATGGGGCACCACGGGTTTGCCTGATACAGGCTTCCGTTTTGCCTAATCAGGCGTCAGCCCGTCAGGAAAATCCGCCGAGATGCCACGAATTCGCGGCGAGAACTCCACGAAAAAATCACGAAGAGATATTTTTCTTCAGGATCAACGACTTGAGAAAGGCCGGGAACAGTGCCGGCGCCGACCGGGGCAGCTGCATGACGCCGATGTCGGCACCATCGCTGACCGCCAGTGCGACGTACAGATCCCGGCCATCGGCGCTGGCACTGATGCCGTTGCCCGCACTGAGCCGCTGCCGGTCCAGGCAGCGCTCGGGGGCTTCGGTGCCGGCCTGGATATGGATCAAGGTCGTACCGCATTCGGTCGAGTTGCCGAGATACCCGATGCCTCCGGTGCCCGCCACCGTCCAGGTGCGATAGCGCCATCGGCTGGGCCGGTCTTCACTGACCTGCTGCACGCTGACCGGGGACAGTGCCGCATCCACCGACCACAAGCCGCCGGACGCCAGGCGTGTGAACAGCACGCGGCCATCGCCCCGATCGAAACGCGCCTGGGAGACGCCGTCGATACTGGCCAGGCGGCGCCAGGGGGTCACGCTGCGATCGAACAGGCTCAACCGGGTGCGTTGCTCTGCATCGCGCTCGACTACCAGCAGCTGCTCCGGGGTTGCCCCGTACAGGGCCTGCAGCGGCTGATCCACTGGAACCGGCAGCGGTTGCAGGTGCTCGTCGCGCGGGGCGATCTCGTAGACAACGGTACGCCCATGCTCGTCACGCCCGACCACCAGCAGCTGGCGGCTGTCGGCCGACCAGTCCGGCGCCTGCCGCCCCTCCGGACGCAGGCCCTCGATCGGCCGCAGTGAGTCGGGCCGCTGCATGTCCGCCCACCACAGCGCGAAACTGCCGGAACGATCGGAGGTGAAGACCAGCTGGCGACCGTCGGGCGCCGCCATCGGCTGCCCGTCGCGCCCACTGGACGCGAACAGCCGCTCGGCGCTGCCGCCGGCCATCGGCACCTTGAACACGCCGAACTGGGCACGGCGGTGAACGAAGGCCAGCACGTCGCCGTGGCGCGACACCGCAGGCCACTGTGCGTCGTCGAGGCCGGCATCACGCAAGGTGCGGCGCTCCACGTCCAGGTAGTACAACCGCACCTCGCTGTCCACGCGCCGGCCGAACACGATGCTGCGCCCATCGCCCAGCCAGGCCCAGCCACGCTGTTCGGCGGATTCGTTGGTCAACTGCTCCAGCTCACCGCCTCCGGCCGGCATCCGCCACAGGTCGCCCATCTGTGGATTGCGCACGAACACCAGCCACTTGCCGTCGGGCGAGTAGCGTGGCGCGTAGTCAAAATCATCCTGATCGACCGCGTAGTCCAACGCCCGCCACTGGCCGCTGGCCAGGTCGAGCACACGGATGCCGCGATGGGCGTAGCGGCCCACCATGCTGCCAAAGACCAGGCCGCGGCCATCCGGTGTCCAGTCGAAGCTGAGCAGCTCGGTTCCATCGCAACGGGTCGCCTGGCGCACGCCGCCGCCAGTGGCACTGGCGATCAGCACCTGGCAACCGCCGTCGGCTCCAAAGCGGGCAAAAGCGATCTCGCGCCCGTCCGGTGACCAGCTCGGGAAACGGTCACTGGCCCCCTTGGGCGGCAGCGCCAGCTGCCGGGCCGGCGCATTGCCCGAGGTCTGCACCTTGATCACACCACCTCCGGCGCCATCCTCGTTGGCGCCTTCGTAGGCAACCTGGGAGCCGTCCGGCGAAAGTGTGGGATAGGTTTCAAAACCACTGGTAGCGGTGATCAGGCGATAGGGACGCTGCGGGCTGCCGATCACCCGCACGCCGTTCTCGACCGCTGCATCCACCGGTGAACTCGGCTCCGGCCCGCGCCGCAGCAACAATGTGGCCATGACCAGCAGCGCGGCCAGCATCATCACACCCAGCACCCACAACAGCTGGCGGCGCAGCTGGCGCCAGCCGCGCCGGCGTGAAGGCGCTCCAGGCACGGCCAGCGCCGGAATCGTGCCGGCACCGTCCGGCGACGGCATCACATCCGCAACGGCCACCGCATCCACTTCCGCCACCGGCTCGAAGTCGTCCAGCGCCTGCACCGGTACCAGCAGCCGATAGCCGCTCTTGGCGATGGTCTCGATGTAGGCCTGGCCATTGTCGTCGTCGTTGGCGAACGCCTTGCGCAGCTGGGTGACGGCCTGGGTCAGCACGTCATTGGTCGGCAACGTATCGGGCCAGACCTCGGCAAACAGCTCTTCACGGGTGACCACGCGCCCAGGCTGCCGCATCAACACGCGAAGTACGCCCAGCGCTTTCGGCGTCAGCCGCCGCGGACGGCGCGCGCCTTCAACCTCGACCTCACGCGAGGACAAGGTAATGACACAGTCGCCGACCTGCACGCGGTCGGCGTCAATGGGCGTGAGTTCGCTGCTGTTCATTTTCCGCTATACAGTAGGGACGGGATCTGGGCAGGGCTCACCAGCAATACCGTCCCCACCGTCCCTGGACAGGGCCATCGAAAAGCCAGATTCCGCACAAAGCATCGGCGCATACCGCAAAAACAATAACGCCCCCGGATATTAGCCTAAGCCGGTTACCCCGCCTATGACGGGGTCGACACTCAGGCTCTCTCTCGCCGACGCATTCACATAATCTGCATCACCATTCGCGCCCTTTTGGGCGCGAAATTTTTATCTGGCGTTCATTTTCACATGCGCCGAAGCATGGTCAACCCGACCAGACGCGACACCACAAGGCCGATATACATGACGCCTGCGAACTGTTCGAGCATCACCAGGGCCCGTGCCTGCGGGTGCAACGGCACGACGTCACTCAATCCAACTCCGGACAACAAGCTGAAGCTCAGATAAAGCAGCTCCATCCAACTGCGCTCGGGGCCAGCAGTCGCACCTTGGAAACTGCCTGGATACCACTGTTGGCACACCGCGAATGCAAAGGCGAACCCCCAGGCCAGCAGGGTGAAGGTTGCCCCGGCTGCGAACAGTTCGTCGCGTGTTACTCGATGGTCCTGCAGCATGTAGGCGATCAATGCCCCGGCCGTATAGAAGTACAGCAGGCTTTCCAGCAGCTGCGCGGTGGTCAGCAGCGCGCTGCGGTCCAGCAGGGCGCCAGCCAGCGAGAACACCACCGATGGAATGGCCAGCAGCAATGCCAGCCACGTGCCCAGCGGACTGCGCTGGACCACCCACAGCGCCAGGCCGAGTACCGCCATGCCGAACATGCCCAGCGCCGCCCGGCCAGCGGCGGTGTCATCGAGGGCGGGATACAGCAGTACCGCGATCAACTGGGCGGCCAGGAGCCAGGCCGAAGGATGGCGGCGGGCGATGGCCAGCCAGCGGGTGGTCGTGGCAACGGGCATGGCGTCCTTTCCCCTGGGCGATGCGCGGAGGATAGCCGGGCGCGGCGTGATGAACGGTAGTGCCGGCCATTGGCCAGCACTCCCCCCGGTCCCGTGCACGACGGAATGCCGGCCGGCGGCCGGCACTACCCGTTACCCGTCACCCCTGGCGGTAGACCTCGGCCCCGCCAGCACGGAACTCCTGCGACTTCTCCTTCATGCCGGCCTCGGCGTAGTCGCGCACGTCCTGGGTGATCTTCATCGAACAGAAGTGCGGTCCGCACATCGAGCAGAAGTGGGCCAGCTTGTGCGCGTCCTTCGGCAGCGTCTCGTCGTGGAATTCCTTGGCCTTTTCCGGATCCAGGCCCAGGTGGAACTGGTCCTCCCAGCGGAACTCGAAGCGCGCCTTGCTCAGCGCGTTGTCGCGTACCTGCGCGCCCGGATGACCCTTGGCCAGGTCGGCCGCGTGCGCGGCAATGCGGTAAGCCATGATGCCGTCGCGCACGTCCTGGCGGTTGGGCAGGCCCAGGTGCTCCTTCGGCGTCACGTAGCAGAGCATGGCCGTGCCAAACCAGCCGATCATCGCCGCGCCGATCGCACTGGTGATGTGGTCGTAGCCCGGCGCGATGTCGGTCGTCAGCGGCCCCAGCGTGTAGAACGGCGCTTCGCCGCATTCGCGCAGCTGCTTGTCCATGTTTTCCTTGATCAGCTGCATCGGCACGTGGCCGGGGCCTTCGATCATGGTCTGCACATCGTGTTTCCAGGCGATCTTCGTCAGTTCACCCAGCGTTTCCAGTTCGCCGAACTGCGCCGCGTCGTTGGCATCAGCGATGCAACCCGGGCGCAGCCCGTCGCCCAGCGAGAAGGTCACGTCGTAGGCCTTCATGATTTCGCAGATGTCTTCGAAATGCGTGTAGAGGAAGTTCTCCTTGTGGTGCGCCAGGCACCACTTGGCCATGATCGAGCCGCCGCGGCTGACGATGCCGGTAACACGCTTGGCGGTAAGCGGCACGTAGCGCAGCAGCACGCCGGCGTGGATGGTGAAGTAGTCCACGCCCTGCTCGGCCTGCTCGATCAGGGTGTCACGGAAGATCTCCCAGGTCAGTGCCTCGGCGCGGCCGTCAACCTTCTCCAGGGCCTGGTAGATCGGCACGGTACCGATCGCCACCGGCGAGTTGCGGATGATCCATTCGCGCGTCTCGTGGATGTGCTTGCCGGTGGACAGGTCCATCACCGTGTCACCGCCCCAGCGGATCGCCCACACCAGCTTCTCCACTTCCTCGGCGATGCCGGAAGACACCGCGCTGTTGCCGATGTTGGCGTTGATCTTGGTCAGGAAATTGCGGCCGATGATCATCGGCTCGCTTTCCGGGTGGTTGATGTTGTTGGGCAGCACCGCACGGCCACGTGCAATCTCGTCGCGCACGAACTCCGGGGTGATGACTTTCTGGATCGACGCACCGAAGGCCTCGCCCGGGTGCTGCTGCAGCAGGCCGGCATCGCGGATCGCGTCCAGCCGCTGGTTCTCGCGGATGGCGACGAATTCCATTTCCGGCGTGATGATGCCGCGGCGCGCGTAATGCATCTGGGTGACGTTGGCACCGGCACGTGCACGGCGTGGCAGGCTGCGCGCGGGGAAACGCACCGCGTCAAGCTTCGGGTCATGCTCGCGATCGCGGCCGAACGAAGAACTCAGTCCTTCAAGCTGCTCGGTATCACCGCGCTCTTCCACCCAGCCGCGACGCAGTGCCGGCAAACCGGCGGACAGATCGATGCGCACCTCCGGGTCGGTGTACGGGCCCGACGTGTCGTAAACGGTCACCGGCGCATTCTCTTCGCCGCCGAACAACGTCGGCGTACGGGTCAGCGCGATCTCGCGCATCGGCACCTGCAGATCCGGGCGTGAACCAGGCACGTGGATCTTGCGCGAGCCGGGAATGGGCCGGGTCACGGATGCGGAGAGTTGCTGGGCCTGTTGCTGCAGGGCGGAGAGCTGTGCGTTCATCGGGCATCGTCCAGGAAGGTCAGGGACGAAGCGGCGGCGCACGGCACCCGCGCACGGACGGTCCTTGGGCGGAGTCCGGGCACGGCTGCATTGCAAAGCTTCCCTACGCCGGTATGAGCCGGATCAGGTTCCAAGGGACTGTCTCAACCGTGGCCACATGGCCCGGTACCCCCGCTTCTTGGTGCGCATTAGAGCATAGACCGCCCGCCTCCGGGACCAGGTCGCCATTCGTTAACGGAACCATGACGTCGCGTTCAGTAACGTGCACGCCATCGCGTCGCTGAGATCGATGCGTTCCCCGCCGCCTTCGCGGCCCCTGCCCGGTCCGTGCTGCATGCCGCCGGCCCTTCGCCGCAAGCTCTGCTCGCTCCCCTCAATCCCCCTTGATCGGAGAAGCTCCTTCATGGTGTTTCGCGTTTCCATCGCACTGGTTCTGCTGCTGGTGCTGCTCGCCGGTATCGCCCCCGGCCCCTTCAACACAGTGGTCCAGTCGATGCTGGCAGAAGTCATCCGCAGTGTCGGCTGGCTGTACCTGCTGGTGGTGTTCCTGGCGCTGGTGTTCCTGATGTACCTGGCGTTCGGCCGCTTCGGCAACCTGCGCATCGGCGGCGAGGACGCCGAACCCGAGTTCTCGCGTGCCAGCTGGATGTCGATGCTGTTCGCCGCCGGCATGGGCATCGGCCTGGTGTTCTGGGGTGCGGCCGAGCCCATCTCGCATTTCAGCAAGCCGCCGGAAGGGCTGGCACCCGAAAGCATGGACGCTGCCCGTGCTGCCATGCGCTACGTGTTCTTCCATTGGGGCCTGCACCCGTGGGCCATCTATGCGCTGATCGGCCTGGCAATGGCCTGGTTCCAATTCAACCGCAACGGCCGTGGCCAGATCAGCGACATGCTGCAACCGATCATCGGACGTCACCATCGTGGCTGGATCGGGCATGTGGTCAACATCTCCGCTGTCGTCGCCACTGCGGTTGGCGTGGCTACAGCACTGGGCTTCGGCACGGTGCAGATCGCAGCCGGCGTGGAACGCGTATTCGGCGTGCAGGCGGGCGTTCCGCTGCAGTTGACGATCATTGCGGTGGCCTTCGTTCTGTACATGGCGTCCACGCTCAGCGGCGTCGGCCGCGGCATGAAATGGCTGTCCAACTTCAACCTTGCACTGGCGGCGCTGCTGCTGGCGCTGGTGCTGGTACTCGGCCCGACTGGCGCGATCTTCAACACGTTCACCACGACGCTGGGCTCCTATCTCAACCAGCTGGTGACGATGAGCCTGCGCATGTCACCGTTCTCGTCCAGCACCTGGGTCGCGGACTGGACGATCTTCTACTGGGCCTGGTGGATTTCCTGGGCACCGTTCGTCGGTTCGTTCATCGCGCGCATCTCGCGCGGGCGCAGCGTTCGCGAGTTCGTGATCGGCGTGGTGCTGGCACCGACGCTGCTGGGCTTCTTCTGGTTCTCGGTGTTCGGTGGCACCGCGATCTGGATGCAGATCTTCGGCCAGGCCGACCTGCTGCAGGCACTGGGCAACGGCTATGAAACGGTGCTGTTCACCATGTTCGACAGCATGGCGCTGCCGTTGCTGCTGTCGTGCATTGCGCTGGTGCTACTGATGATCTTCTTCGTGACCTCGGCTGATTCTGCGGTACTTGTGCTGGCCAGCATGTCCACGGACGACGCGGGCGAGCCATTGCGCAAGCACAAAGTGGCGTGGGGTGTCGGCATTGCGCTCGTGGCGGGTTCCTTGCTGTTGGCAGGGGGACTGGAGGCGCTGCAGGGCATGATCACCATCGCTGCGCTGCCGTTCGCGCTGCTGATGCTTCTTGTGATGGTGTCGCTGTATCGGGTGCTGGACCAGGAGTACACCCGCGAGCGACGGCAGGCGCAGCGCCAGCGGCACATGATCGATGCGTGGATCGCACGCGAGATGGCGGCGCAGGAGGAGACGCAGGCCGAGGCAGCGCGCGCGCACGATCAGGATTGAGGGTTGTTTTGCAGCCTGCGGCTGCACCGCTTTTCTCAAGCAACGACAACAGCAACCTCAAAAGCAGCTCTGGGTTGCTGCTAGTTTGGCGGGGCGGTGTGGGCTGGCAGGACACGCCGTAAACCCATCCCTGGGGGCTCGATGGCGCCTTGCTCGTGTGCGCTGTCCTGCGCACATGGCAAGACCGGGGTTGGGCATCCTGCCCAACCCGCCCGAGGCATGCCTCGGGCCCATGGCGCCAACGGTCCTGCCAGCCCACGCCGCCCCACCCCCGACAGTTTCCGTGTGACGGTGGGTTTTCCACGCTATGCGTGGATGAGGTGTATCGGAAAACAAGAAGGGGTCGGATCCGTTTTCCTTCGGAAAACGGATCCGACCCCAACCCACAGCGCGCGGCTGTTGCTGTTGCCTTTGCTTTTGATCTTCTTCCTTTTCTTCCTGCGGTGGCGGCCACGGAAACTGTCAGGGGCCGGGCGGGTGGGCTGGGCGGGGGTGTCAGCCGCATGGATGCGGCTGCCAAGCCTCCAGGGACGGATTCACGGCGTCCCCCGAACAGGGCCCCCCCCCCCCCCCC
>NZ_JACIUW010000034.1:0-30405 GCF_014145825.1 Stenotrophomonas sp. I18B00994
TAGTGCCGGCCGCTGGCCGGCAACCCGACCTTCGCTGATTGCCGGCCAGCGGCCGGCACTACCATGCCGCTCCTGCTCCCTTTCACGCATTTCAATCCCGCCCCTTGACCTCAACCAATGTTGAGGTGCGATAACGATCTCCCCACGGCCAGCCCTCTGGCCTTCCCCACGGAGATTGCTTCGATGTCGTACTCGCTTCCCCCGCTCCCCTACGCCTACGACGCCCTTGAGCCGCATTTCGATGCGCGCACGATGGAGATCCACCACAGCAAGCACCACCAGACCTACGTCAACAACCTCAACGCCGCCATCGAGCAGGCCGGCATCGCCGAGCAGCCGGTCGAGGCGCTGATCGCCAACCTGGATGCCGTGCCCGAGGCCCAGCGTGGCGCGGTCCGCAACAACGGCGGTGGCCACGCCAACCACAGCCTGTTCTGGACCGTGCTCAGCCCCCACGGTGGTGCACCCGATGGTGAGCTGGCCGCCGCCATCGACCGCGATCTTGGCGGCTTCGATGCCTTCAAGGACGCCTTCACCAAGGCGGCGCAGACCCGCTTCGGCAGCGGCTGGGCCTGGCTGACCAGCGATCGCGATGGCCGCCTGCAGGTGGAAAGCAGCGCCAACCAGGACAGCCCGTTGATGGGTGCAGCCGTGGGCCTGTCGGGCAACACCCCGATCCTCGCACTGGATGTCTGGGAACACGCCTACTACCTGCACTACCAGAACCGTCGCCCGGACTACATCGGTGCGTTCTTCAACATCATCAACTGGGCCGAGGTCGGCCGGCGCTACCGCCAGGCCAGGGCCTCATGAGCGGCGAGACACTGCCGTACGCCGGGCCGTGGGCGGGGGTCTTCCCCGCCCCGGCCCCGGTGCCGTCGGTCGAGATGCCGCCGCGTGCACTGCGGCGGCTGCTCGGCCACTTTCCTACCGGCGTGGCCATCGTCTGCGCGCGCGATGCGCAGGGCAAGCCCATCGGCCTGACCATCAATTCGTTCGTGCCGGTGTCATTGCAGCCGCCGCTGGTGCTGTGGAATCTGGCGTTGCACGCGCAGAGCCTGTCCACCTTCCAGCGCGCCACCCGCTTTGCGATCAGCGTGCTGGCGGCCGACCAGGAAGCGCTGGCCCGGCGCTTTGCCGATCCGCAGGTGCGCAACCGCTTCGATGGCCTGGCATTGCTGGATGACGACGAGGACGCCCCACCGCGCATCGCCGGTGCGGTCGCCCATCTCACCTGTACCCGCCACGCACAGTGGCCGGTGGGCGATCACCTGCTGCTGGCCGGCCGCATCATCGACGTGCACGAGAACGGCGGCGCGCCGCTGCTGTTCCATCGCGGCCGCTTCCAGCCCGGCCCGGCCGAGCTGCTGGTGGAGGTGCGCTGATGAACATCGAGGCTCTGGAATGCATGCTCGCCGCCGGCAAGGACGGCGCGCTGCTGCGCTTCGGCCTGGGCAAGGGCTGGCTGGATGCCGGCAACCCGGTGCGCGCGGCGACCCATCTGGGCCGTTGCGTGGTGCTTGATCCGCAGTACTCGGCGGCCTGGAAGCTCCTGGGCAAAGCCTGGCTGGCCAGTGGCCAGCCGCAGGCGGCGCGCGAAGCATGGCAACGCGGCCTGAGCGTGGCCGGCAGCAAGGGCGACCAGCAGGCGCGCAAGGAAATGCAGGTGTTCCTGCGACGCCTGGACCGCGAGCAGGCGGACCTGGCGAAAGCGGGCTGAGTCGATCAGCCCGCGTTGGCCGATGCCGGTGCGGACATGATGTCCGACATCGGCAGGCGGCGCGGCTTGCTCGGGAACGCGTGACGCAGGATGCGCCAGACCACCTGGCCGAACTGGCGCGGCAACGAGCCGTTGTTGTAGTGCTGGCCGTAACGGCGGCAGATGTCCTTCACTTCCTTGGCGATGGCCGCATAGCGGTTGGCCGGCAGGTCCGGGTAGAAGTGGTGCTCGATCTGGTGGCTGAGGTTGCCCGACAGCACGTTGATCAGGAAGCCGCCACTGATGTTGGACGAGCCGCGCAGCTGGCGCAGGTACCAGTGGCCGCGCGATTCATTGCGCAGGCATTCCTTCGGGAAGGTTTCCGATTCGGCGGTGAAGTGGCCGCAGAAGATGATCACGTAGGTCCAGATGTTGCGCAGGCCGTTGGCCACCATGTTGCCCAGCATCACGGTGAGGAAGAACGGGCCGGCCAGCAGCGGGAAGAACACGTAGTCCTTCAGCACCTGGCGGGCCATTTTCCGCGCCACCGGGCGGGTCTGCATCCACATCGCACGGCCGCTGATGCGGCCCTTCAGCCAACGGCCCAGGCGCAGGTCCTGCGCGGCCACGCCCCACTGGAACAGCAGCGCGAAGATCGGTGCGATGATCGGCTGCAGCAGGTAGAACGGCTTCCAGCGCTGTTCCGGGAAGATGCGCAGCAGGCCGTAGCCGATGTCATCGTCCATGCCACGCACGTTGGTGTAGGTGTGGTGGCGGAAATTGTGGGTCTTGCGCCAGTTGTCGGCGGTGGCAACGATATCCCACTCGTAGGTGTTGCCATTGAGCTTGGGGTCGCCGGTCCAGTCGAACTGGCCGTGCATGACGTTGTGGCCCAGCTCCATGTTCTCCAGGATCTTCGACAGCGCCAGCAGCAGCGTGCCGGTGATCGCGGCCGGCCACAGCAGCGGCATCCAGAACAGTGGCGAGAACGCCGCAAGGAACAGCAGGCCACGGCCGCCCACGCCGAACCAACGCACGGCGGCAGCCACGCGACGGATGTAGCGGGTATCGGAGGCGCCGAGGCTGCCGATCACACGGTCGCGGATCGCGTCGAGTTCCTCACCGAAGGCATGCATCTCGGCAGTACTCAGGGCACGGTCGGTAGCGCGGGTCATGGCAGGCGTCCTCAGAGATCCAAAGTCAGGTCGGTGGTCGGTGCGCTCACGCAGATCCGCACCGGTTGTGCCGATTCGGACTGCAGGTCGCCGGTGCGCAGATGGCGGGTGGCGCCACTGACGCGATCACAGGTGCAGGTATTGCAGATGCCCATGCGGCAACCATGCTTGGGCTTGATGCCATGGGCTTCCAGGCTTTCCAGCAGCGAGCGGCCACGCGGCACGCTCAGCTGGCGGCCACTGCGCGCGAGCGTCAGCGACACCTCGCCTTCGCTGCTGGCATCGCGCAGCGGCGCCGGCGGGGTGAAGGCTTCGGCCTGGAAGCCAGCCACCTGGTGCGCCAGGCGCTCACGCGCGGCAGCAACGAAGCCGTCCGGGCCGCAGGCCAGCACATGGCGCTGCGCCAGCGGCGTGTCATCGCCGGCCACCTGCAGATCATGGGTATCGATTCGCGCGGCCGGCACCTCACCCTCGCGGGTGGTCAGCAGGTGCACGCGCAGGTTCGGATGGGCCGCGGCCAGCGCCTGCAGTTCATCACGGAACTGCAGATGGGCGGCGGTGCGCTCCCAGTAGAACAGGTCCACCGGCGCTGCCAGCGGGCGCTGGCAGGCCTCGCGCAACAGGCTGCGCATCGGCGTGATGCCGCTGCCGGCCGCCAGCAGCAGCACCGGCGCCGCGGCCGGCATATGGAACTCGCCGAAGGCGGCATCGAGGCGGAACAGTTCGCCCGGCTGCGCGTGGTTGACCAGATGCTGGCTGACCCGGCCGCCGTCGATCGCCTTGACGGTGATCGCCAGCTCGCGCCGACCCAGTGCGGTAGGGCTGTAGCTGCGCTGCCACAGGCGCCCTTCAATCTCGACGCCGAGGGTGACGTGCTGGCCAGCGCGCATGCCGGCCCAGTGCCGGTTGGTGCGCAGGACCAGGGTCGCCGCGCCCTCGCCGGCCGGCTCGCGCCGGACCAGGCGGGCCACCGGCTCGCGCAGGGTCCACAGGGGATTGAGCTGGCCCGCCCAGAAATCGAACAGCGACGGCGAGACCCAGCGGTATGGAGAGAACAGGGACGGACGGACGACAGCGCTCATGGGCGCACTATACGGGCGCACATACACCTGTGTATACATGTGTATATTGAACCGGATTGGATATGATTCAGCCTCGCCTCACCGGAACCCCCATGGCCGCCGCCACCGCCTTGTCGACGCCCGAAGATGCCAACAGCCCGGCCCGCCGTACGGTGAGCCGCGAGGATCTGCTGGCTGCTGCCCTGAAACTGATCGGGCCGCACCGCAGCCTGTCCACGCTCAGCCTGCGCGAAGTGGCGCGTGAGGCCGGCATTGCGCCGAACAGCTTCTACCGGCAGTTCCGCGACATGGACGAACTGGCCGTGGCGCTGATCGACGCCGCCGGCCGCTCGCTGCGCACCATCATCGGCGAGGCCCGCCAACGCGCCACCTCCACCGCCACCAGCGTGGTGCGCGTTTCCGTGGAGACCTTCATGGAGCAGCTGCGCGCCGACGACAAGCTGCTGCACGTTCTGCTGCGCGAAGGCGCGGTCGGCTCGGACGACTTCAAGCACGCGGTCGAACGTGAGCTGCACTACTTCGAAGAAGAGCTGCAGCACGACCTGGTGCGCCTGGCCGCACTGGATGGCGCCGTGCTGCATGCCCCGGAACTGGTGGCCAAGGCCATCACCCGGCTGGTGTTCGCGATGGGCGCCACCGCCATGGACCTGCCACCGGAGAAGGATCCGGAGCTGGTCGAACAGATCTCCACGATGATCCGCATGATCATCGTCGGCGCCCGCACCCCCGCCGCATTCCGCCGCGGCTGATCGAGATCCCCCTGGGCCGGATCCCTTCCGCAGGAAGGGGTCCTGGTCCGCATCCCCCGACTCCATGGAGCCTCCCACGGCGCCGCCGTGCAGGGGAACTGCGGGCGCCATCACAGAACTGCATTGCGAACGGGCAGTTTGGGCATCTTCCACGCGCCATTCACTGCGCCCTCACGCACGCTGAATTATTCAGACCGCGCGCTCCATTCAGTTTGGTGAGTTATTGAACGAGGTTTGAATCCGGCACGTGCCGCTGCAGTCGTTTCAGATTAATTGCATGGCCCAGGCAAGACCCGATCCGCACAGTGCCGCCTCCGGCCCTGCGGATGCAGGTCCCACCCCAATGAGCTTCAAGGAGAAACACCCATGCGCATGATGCAGTTCACGCCGAAGTTTCCTTCCGCCAAGAACCAATCCGATCTAGCTCGGGCTATTGCCACGGCATTGCTGATCGCTACTTCTGGTGCAGCCGGCGCAGCAACCGTCAATCCAGGCCAGACTCTTGTGGTGAATGCGGGCTCCCTACCTCAAGCCTACGACGTAAACGGTGGCACGCTGATTGTGGAAGGCGCCACGACCAACCGAATCGACACCAACTATTCTGGAGGTCAACCCGCACGGGTCATTGCGAATGGCGCAAGTATTTCCAGCATGCGGCTGCTCAATAGTGTTGGCACGCTGCACAACTCGACTGTGAATGGCCAATTCACCCTCTCAATCAACGTCGGCTCAGGCAATTCTGGACTTACTCGGCCACATCTTACGACGGCAGGCAGCACCTTCAATGGGCCCTTCACCGGCAGCGGCGGCGGCCGGCTGGACTCGGAGGGAAGCACCTTTGCGCAAGGAATTCGCAGCCTTGGCACAATCCTCAACCTGAAAGCCAACACCAAGGTCGTCGGAAGTACCTATGGCATCAGCCTCACGAACTCCGCAATCGCAGGTTCGGCGGGCATGCAGGATTGGGGGCTGCTCCTCGATTCTTCGCATGTTGCAGCAACAAGCGGGCCGGCGCTTCTTATTGGCGGCACCACGACGGGATACCCTGTCCGCGTAGCAATCCAAAACGGATCGACGCTTTCCAGCAGCAATAATGTCGTGATCGAAGGGCGCGACAGCTCAGTATTTGACGTCACCGCCCGGACCTCCAACCTAAACGGCGATATCACCATTGCCGATACCGCCAGCGGCACGCTGCGCTTCCTTGACGGCCTCGACCTCACCGGCCGCATCCTCGGCCCGGCCGACGTCATCGTCGACCAGGGCGGCCGCTGGACACTGTCCGGCGACAGCAACACCGGCAACCTCACCCTGGGTGCAGGCAGCAACATCTTCCTTGGTGCAGCGGGCACTGCGGCGTATCCGCAGCTGACCGTCAATGGCAACTACACCGGCAATGGCGGCACCCTGCACTTCAACACGGTGCTGGCCGGCGACGACGCAGCAAGCTCGCGCGTGCATGTCACCGGCGATACCAGTGGCACCACCCAGGTCACCGTCAACAACATTGCCGGTGCTGGCGCGCAGACCGTCAACGGTATTCCGCTGGTGCAGGTGGACGGTACCAGCAATGGCAAGTTCACTCTGCAGGGCCGTGCCATCGGCGGCATGCACGAGTACTTCCTGCACAAAGGCTCGCCGGGCGCCGCCAACGGCAACTGGTACCTGACCTCGGTCTACACCGGCAATCCGTGCGATATCAATCCATCGCTGCCGGAGTGCACGCCGGTGGATCCGGTGGATCCGGTCGACCCTGTGGACCCGGTTGATCCCACCGATCCCACCGATCCGGTCCCCGTGCTGCGTCCGGAGCCGGGCGCGTACCTGGCCAACCAGGCCGCGGCCGTGCAGATGTTCCAGCTGCGCCGCCATGACCGCGGCGAGCCCGGTTTCGACCGCGCCCGCATCGGTACCTGGGTGCGCGCCGGGCGTGACCAGCTGCAGGCCAACGTGGCCGGCCAGGTCGATGCCCGTACCCACATCAACACCCTGCAGCTGGGCAGCGATGTCTGGCGCTGGGGCGATGGCCGTGGCCAGGTCGGGGTGATGCTCGGCACCGGCGAGGCGACCACACAGGCAGTGTCGACGCTGAGCGGTTATGGCACGCGTGGCAAGGTCAAGGGCAAGTCGGCCGGTGTCTACCTGGGCTGGGTGCAGGATGCACAGAGCAGTGCCGGCCTGTATGTGGACGGCTGGCTGCAGGCGGCGCGCTTCGACAACGAGGTGCAGGGCGAAGGCATCGCCCGTGAGACCTACGACTCCAGGACCCGTAGTGCATCGCTGGAAGCCGGTTATGCCTGGGCCATCCGCAGCACTGAGGCCAGCACGCTGTACCTGCAGCCGCAGGCGCAGCTGACCTGGACCGACTACGACGGCGACAGTCTGGTCGAAAACAATGGCACCACGGTCGAAGACGGTCGCGGCGGCGGCCTCAACAGCCGCCTCGGCCTGCGCCTGTTTGGCCAGAGCACGCTGCAGGGCAACCGCGTGCAGCCGTTCCTGGCAGCGAACTGGCTGCGTGGCCAGCGCGATGAGGCCATGCGCTTCAACAGCGAGTCGTTGAGCGCGAAGACGCCGGAGAACCGCTACGAAGTGCAGGCCGGTGCCCAGCTGCAGCTGGGCCAGCGTTGGAGCGCATGGGGTGACCTGCGTGTGCAGCGCGGCGACAGCGGCTACCGCAACCATGGAGCCCAGGTGGGTCTGCGCGCCGCCTGGTAAGGCCAACGCCGCCCCGGGCCCAGGCCCGGGGCGGCGTTCCTCAACTCCCCTCGCACCCTGCCGGGAATGACATCCGGCAGGGTTCTGGCGCTTATTTGTAATGTTATAACATCGTCGTCCGCGATGTTCTGATCCCGCTTTCGGCTTCGTGATTGCACGGACTTATTTATATAGCCGTTGCTATATTTATAACCCTCTGCTTTCATATGCGTCAGCCAGGTCGCCCTCGCCGCCTTTCCTCTCCCAAGGACGACGCCTTCATGCCCGTTGCCACACCCCTCTTCCATCGGCTGCCCCTGGCCGCCGCCATCGCCCTGACCCTGCCGCTGCCCGCACTGGCCGCCACACCGAAGCCGACCGAGCTGGACCGCGTGCAGGTGAAAGTCAGCACCGCCACCCGCAGCGAACGCCTGCTGTCCGATGTCCCGATCCGCACCGAAGTGCTGCGCAAGGAAGACATCGCGTTGCGCGCGGCCACCGACTTCTCCCGTGCCGCCGAGCTGATCAACGGCCTGCGCGTGGAAAGCAACTGCCAGAACTGCAACACCAGCGAAGTACAGCTGCTGGGCCTGCCCGGTGCCTACAACCAGCTGCTGTTCGATGGCATCCCGCTGCTGTCCACGCTGGGCAGCGTGTACGGCCTGGAACAGATCCCGGCCGGGTTCGTCGACCGCATCGAAGTGGTCAAGGGCGGTGGCTCGGCGCTGTACGGCCCGGGTGCGGTTGCCGGTGTGATCAACCTGATTCCGCCGCTGCCGGCGCGCAGCGGTGGCCATGTGCAGGCCGGCGTGGATGTCCTGAAAGGCACGCCGCAGAAGAACGCCGACGTGCGGCTGGACCTGGTGGCCAAGGAAGCAGACGCCGGCCTGTCGGTGATTGCCCAGCGCAACTGGAACAGCGGCATCGACTACAACGGTGACGGCTACACCGAAATCACCCGCAAGAACCTCAAGGTCGGCGGGCTGCAGGCCTGGTACGCACCGACGCCGGGAACGCGGCTGCGCCTGGACCTGCAGGTGACCGATGAAACCCGGCGTGGCGGCAACCGCCTGGACCAGCCGGAATACCTGGCCAACATCGCCGAATCGCTGGATACGAAATACCGCCGCGGCAGCGTGTCGTGGGACCAGGAAATCAATGCCGACGTCGATTTCCGCCTGGCCTACGCCTTCGCCGACATTGACCGCGACAGCTTCTATGGCGGTCTGGGCGACGTAGTCACCGATCCGTCCGCGCCGGGCTATGACCCGTCGCAGCTGGACCCGAACGTGGCCGGCAGCGCGGCCTCGCGTTCGTGGCGCCAGTACGGCCGCACCCACAACCCGCTGCACTACATCGACAGCCAGTTGAACTGGCGGTTGGGTGCGCACGCGCTGGCCTTCGGCGTGCAGTACAAGCACGAGGCGCTGCGCGACGACAACCGCACCGGTGACGGCCAGCGTCTTGCGGTACTGGAGGATGCGACCTTCCACAACCTGGGCGCCTTCATCCAGGACGAGTGGAGCCTGCGCGACAACGTCGACCTGGTGTTGGGTGCACGCGTGGACAAGAGCTCGGAACTGGACAGCGCGGTGTTCTCGCCGCGCATCGCGCTGGCCTGGCAGGCCACGCCCAACCTGAAGTGGCGTGCCGGCATCGCCACCGGCTTCCGTGCTCCCGAGATCTTCGTCGAGGACGTGCATGTCGACACGCTGGGTGGCGAACAGGTGCGCGTGCGCAACACCGATGGCCTGAAGGAAGAGCGCGCGTTGACCACCCTGTTCGGCTTCGACTGGCGCTCGGACCCGGCCAATCCGGTGTGGAGCTGGGATGCCACTGCCTCCTATGCACGCATCCGCGACACCTTCGCGCTGGGCGAGATCCAGCGTGGCGATGACGGACAGCTGAGCCAGCTGCGCTACAACGCCTCCGGCTCCAACGTGCTGGGCGCGGAAACCAACCTCGGCTGGCAGCCGTCGCCGCAGTGGCGCCTGACCGCCGGTGCCTCGTGGTACCGCTCACGCTTCCGCGAACCGCAGCGCATCTTCGACGACACCGGCGATGGCGGCGACACCGTGATCGAAAGCCGCGACTACCTGAAGACCCCGCGCTGGACCGGCCTGGCCCAGCTCAGCTGGATGCCCGCCGAGCCGTGGGAAACCTTCGTCGCGCTGCGCCACACCGGCCCGATGGCGGTGCTGAACAACCGGCTGGGCGAGCTGCACCGTACGCGCTCGTTCCTGGTCACCGATCTTGGTGCGCGCTGGCACCGGCATCTGGGCGCGCAGGCGCAGCAGGAAGTGTCGGTGGCCGCAGGCGTCAAGAACGTATTCGATCAGCGCCAGAAGGATCTGGAGATGGGCGCGCTGCGTGACAGCGACTATGTCTACGGGCCGCGTTTCGCGCGCTCGTGGTACGTCAACCTGCGCTATGCGTTCTGAAGCACTGCGAGCGTTGTTGTTGGCCTGTGCTGTGCTGGTGGCCGTACCGGCGATGGCTGCGGACCTGCACGCGCAGGTCTCGGCCTCGCTGATGCGGCCGGAACAGCGCTCGCTGCGACCGATGCAGTGGACGCCGCCGCCGAAGCTGGTGGCGCTGTACTTCGGCGCCGACTGGTGTGCACCGTGCCATGCCTTCGTACCCACCTTGCGCAGCGTGCGCGACGCGTTGCGCGAGGCCGGCGCCGATACCGAAGTGGTGTACGTCAGCCTGGATGAAAGCGACGCTGCATTGCGCCGCTACATGCACGCGCAGGACATGCCGTGGCCGGTGCTGGACCCGCGCCGCGCCGCGCGCATGCCGGCGCTGCAGGCATTGGCCGGGCTGGCGCCGCCGAATCTGGTACTGATCGATGCCGACGGCACGGTGCTGGCCAATGGCTGGCAAGGCCGGCGCTATGAAGGCCTGCAGCCGGTGTTGAAGGAATGGACGAAACGGGCGTGCGCGCAGGAACAGGCACGCTGCCCGCCTGGATTGTAGGGTCGCGCGAAATGCCGCCGGGCATGGCCCGGCGCTACCGTTACGGCGCCCCGCCCTCGGCCTTGCGCACGAAGGCTTCAAACAACGCCAGCGTCTGCTCGCTCACATGGTGCTCGATGCCCTCGGCATCGCGCCGCGCGGTATCGGCGTCCACGCCCAGCGCAAGCAGGAAACGCTCCACGGTCTGGTGACGCTGGCGGCTGGCATGTGCCAGCGCCTCGCCTTCCGGGGTCAGGAACACGCCGCGGTACGGCCGCTGCACCACCCAGCCATCGCGGGCCAGGCGCCGCAGCATCTTCGCCACGGTGGGCTGGGCCACGCCCAGGCGGGTGGCGATGTCGACCTGGCGGGCCTCGCCGCCGTCGGCCAGCAGGTCCGAGATCAGCTCGACATAGTCCTCCACCAGCTCCATCCGGTGCGCCTCGCGCACTTGCCGGAAGCTCTCGACCTGGCGCTCGGCCTCGATCAAGGGGGTGCTTTTCAGCGATGTCGAATCGTCGGTCTTGCCCACGCCTGCGCCTGTCCTTCCGGGGGGATCCGGTGTTGAACCTGAATTCTGGACCAGTAACGCGATAAAGACGATTGTTTCACATCGCTAATGACTATAGCAGGAGCTATATTCGAATCCATGAACACCCTGGCGCCCCGTGACCCTTCGGCCTCCACTCCGGCCAGCCTGGGTGCGCTCAACGCCTCGGTCGCGGTGCCCGACAAGGGCCATTGGTGGTTCCGCCTGCTGGCCTTCCTCGGCCCCGGCTACATGATCTCGGTCGGCTACATGGACCCGGGCAACTGGGCCACCGACCTCGCCGGCGGTTCACGCTTCGGCTACCTGCTGCTGTCGGTCATCCTCGTCTCCAACCTGATGGCGGTGATCCTGCAGGCGCTTTCGGCGCGGCTGGGCATCGCCACCGGCATGGACCTGGCCCAGGCCTGCCGCGCGCGTTACCCCAAGCCGGTTAACCTGGCGCTGTGGGCGCTGTGCGAGGCGGCGATCATCGCCTGCGACCTGGCCGAGGTGATCGGCACCGCGATCGCACTGAAACTGCTGTTCGATCTGCCACTGCTGTGGGGCGCGGTGATCACCGCCCTGGACACGCTGCTGGTGCTGCTGCTGATGAACCGCGGTTTCCGTGCGCTGGAAGCCTTCGTGATCGCGCTGCTGATGGTGATCTTCGGCTGCTTCATGGTGCAGATCGCGCTGGCCGCACCGCCGGTGATGGACGTGCTGGGCGGATTCATTCCGCGCGCGCAGGTAGTGACCGATCCGCACGCGCTGTATATCGCGATCGGCATCATTGGTGCCACGGTGATGCCACACAACCTGTACCTGCATTCGTCCATCGTGCAGACCCGCGCCTACCCGCGCACCGATGAGGGCCGTCGCAGCGCGCTGCGCTGGGCGGTGACCGACAGCACCCTCGCGCTGACCCTGGCACTGTTCATCAACGCCAGCATCCTGATCCTGGCGGCGGCGGTGTTCCATGCCAATGGCCGTTTCGACGTGGAAGACATCGAGCAGGCCCACCAGCTGCTGGCGCCAATGCTGGGCGTGGGCGCGGCGGCGACGTTGTTCGCGGTGGCCCTGCTGGCCTCGGGCCTGAATTCGACAGTGACCGCCACGCTGGCCGGCCAGATCGTAATGGAAGGTTTCCTGCACCTGCGCCTGCCGCCGTGGCTGCGGCGGCTGATCACGCGCGCACTGGCAATCATTCCGGTGGTGGTGGTGATCATGCTGTTCGGCGACCAGGGCGCCGTAAAGCTGCTGGTGCTGAGCCAGGTGGTGCTGTCGATGCAGCTGCCGTTCGCGATCATCCCACTGGTGCGGATCGTGACCGACAAGATGACGATGGGCGCGTTGGTAGCCCCGCGCTGGCTGGGCGCGATCGCCTGGGTGATCGCGCTGGTGATCGTGGTATTGAACGTGAAGCTGCTGGTGGATACCTTCAGCGGCGGGTGATGCCAAATGCGCGCCCCCTGCCCCGGTAGATCCACGCCATGCGTGGATGCCTTTACATGGTGCGGGGCCAGAGCCCCTGCCTCTGGCAAGGGATCCGACCCCACCATCTCCACGCTACAGATGCAACGCGATCGCGGCCTCGATCTGCTGAGGCGACTGGAACCCCGCCAGGCGCGTGCGTTCGTCACCGTCACGGAACAGCGACAGCGTCGGCGTCTGCCGCAGCCCCAGCTCCCTGAAGAACGCCTCACCCAGCACTTCCAGCTGCACGCGCAGCAGGGTCGTGCCCTGCCCCGCCACGCTGTTGGCCACCCGGTGCAACGACATCTCCAGCATCCGGCACCCCGGGCACTGGTCCTTGTGGAAATCCACCAGCACCCGCGGGTGCTCGGCCAGCAGCTGCTGGAACTGCTCAGGCGTGGTGGCGTCGATGATCTGCATCGGTGTTGCTCCAATAATGGGCCAGGACCGCGTCGGTCCAGGCCTCGATGGCCCCCGCATGGCGTTGACCATGCGGCATCTGTTCGATTTCCAGCGGCGGATAGTCGCTGCGGAAGTAGCGGATCAGGCGGTGCACGGCGCCGCAGTAGTACTCCTGCCCCCACTGCGTTTCGCCGGTGCCGAACACCGCCAGCTGCCGCGGCCGCTCGCCGCGTTCGGCGATGCCGGCCACCCATGCCTTCATCTCCGACGGCGTGCGGCCGGCGTTGTCGGTCCAGCAGCCCAGCAGCACCAGGTCGGCCTCGTCGGCCGCCAGCGGCGGCGCCTGGCGCAGGTCGTCGGCCTCCTGCCAGTGAACCGCATGACCGGCAGCGCGGCAGCGCTCGGCAATCTGCCGGCCAAGTTCGCGGGTATTGCCGCTCAACGAGGCGACCACCACCAGGATGCTCAGCGCGGCGCCGGACTCACAGGTCGTCGAAGCCGTTGTCGACGTTGGTCTTCTTGTAACTTGCATTGCGCATCTCGAAGAAGTCGGTCTTGGTTTCGGTGAAGTTGTCGGCGTAGGCCTTGATCCACGGCATCACGTTGTCGGTGGTGTCGCTGTACAGGCGTTCGATGCCGAGCATGCCGGCCATCTTGTTGGCGCGGTACTTCACGTAGCGCACCATCTCGTCCACGTCGATGCCGTCGATGCCATCCAGCACCTCCGACGACCACTGCGTCTCCAGCTCGATGGCATGCTCGAACGATTGGTGTACGTAGGCGGTCAGCTCATTGGTCTGCAGCTCCGGGTTCTCGCCGATGATGGCGCGGATCAGCTCGCTGATGAATTTGGTATGCGCCAGCTCGTCGCGGTTGATGAAGCTGATGATCTTGCCGGTGCCGTTCATGCGATTCTGCCGCACCATGTTGTAGAAGTACGCGAACCCGGAATAGAAATTGATGCCCTCCAGGATCGAGGACTGGATCAACGATTTGAGCAGGGTCTCGGCGGTCTTCTCGCGCATGAAATCGTCATACGCCCCCATGATCGGTGCATTGCGCTTGATGATGGTCGGGTGGGTGCGGGCGATCTCGAAGATGCGGTTCTGGTTCGGCAGGTCGGTGATCGAGGCCAGCACGTAGCTGTAGCTCTCGTTGTGGATCACTTCCTGCTGCCCGATGATCGCCGCATTGGCGTGCGCGGCCGGGTCGGTGATGTACTCCGCGACGTTGTAGATGAAGCGCGTCTGCGGTGAATCCAGCGTGGCGAGCAGGCCGATGATCGAGTCGTAGGCGTTCTTCTCGCGCGCGTTCAGCTCGCCGTACTGGCGGGCGTCCAGCTTCATGTCGACCTCGTCGGGAATCCAGAAATTGGTCGACAGCTCCTTGTAGGCCCGATAGAACGACGGATAAGGAATGTCGTTCCAGTTGAGGATGCCGCTGGTCTGGCCGTTGATGATGCCGGTGCTGCGGTTGGGATGGCGAGGTTCGAGGATCTTGATGCGGTCGAGGGGAGTTGCCATGGTTTTCTGCCTTCGTTCTCTTTCTATCGTGTTGCCGGCCAGCGGCCGGCACTACCGAAGATCACGGGTTGCCGGCCAGCGGCCGGCACTACCGAAGATCATGGGATTGCCGGCCAGCGGCCGGCACTACCGAAGATCGCGGGGTTGCCGGCCAGCGGCCGGCACTACCATTGATCAGCTGGAGCACCACTCGCATTCGCTGATGTCGATGTCGTTGGAGCGCACGTAGTAGGTGGTCTTCAGGCCTTCGCGCCAGGCGCTCAGGTGCAGCTCCAGCAGGGTGCTGGCGCGGATGGTGCTGGGCACGTACAGGTTGAAGCTGATCGACTGGTCGACATGGCGCTGGCGGCGCGCGTTCTGGCGCACGCTGGCGAACTGGTCGACCTTGTAGGCCCCCTTCTCGTAGTACGGCCAGGTTTCCAGCGACAGGCCCGGCGCCGCCACCGGCCGCCGGAAGTCCTTCTTTTCCTCGTAGTAGAACGCGCTGTAGATCGGGTCGATGGAGGCGGTGGAACCGGCAATCTGCGCCGTGCTCATGTTCGGCGCCACCGCCAGCAGCCAGCCGTTGCGCAGGCCGTGCGTGGCCACTTCGCGGGCCAGGCTGTCCCACGCGGCGCCACTGTAGTCGCGGTCACGGAAGTAACGCCCGTTGTGCCAGTCGCTGCCCGCGAACATCGGGTAGCTGCCCTTCTCCTTCGCCAGTTGCGCGCTGGCCTGGATGGTCAGGAAGTTGATGCGTTCGTAGAGGCGGTCGGCCAATTCTTCGGCATCCGGTGATTCCCACTGGATTGCCTGCTGCGCCAGCAGGTGGTGCCAACCGAACGTGCCCAGGCCGATGGCGCGGTACTTGCGGTTGGTGATCGTGGCCTGCGGCACCGGCAGCGCATTGAGATCGATCACGTTGTCGAGCATGCGCACCTGGATCGGGATCAGGCGCTCCAGCACGTCGGTGGCCAGCAGGTCATCCGGCGCACTGATCGCCCGGCCGAGGTTGATCGAGGACAGGTTGCAGACCACGAAGTCACCGGCGCGGCGTGTGGTGACGATCTGGTCGCCGCTGACGATCTCCTGGATCATCCGCGTCGGGCTCATGTTCTGCAGGATCTCGGTGCACAGGTTGCTGGAATAGATCATGCCCGCGTGCTTGTTCGGGTTCCGGCGGTTGACCTCGTCGCGGTAGAACAGGAACGGGTTGCCGGTCTCCAGCTGGCTGAGCATGATCCGCTTGAACAGATCGATGGCCTTCACCGTGCGGCGGCTGATGCGCTCGTCGGCCACCAGTTCGGCGTAGCGGAGGCGGAAGCTGCCCGCGCCGCGCTTCTCGTCGTAGAAGTCCTGCAGGTACCAGCCCTTGGCCTGCTTCACCTCGTGCGGGTCGAACAGGTACCAGTCGGCGCGGCGCTCCACCGCTTCCATGAACAGGTCGGGCACGCACACCGAGGTGAACACATCGTGCGCGCGCAGGCGCTGGTCGCCGTTGTTGAGGCGCAGGTCCATGAACGCTTCGATATCGCGGTGCCAGATGTCCAGGTAAACCGCCACCGCGCCCTTGCGCTGGCCAAGCTGATCGACCGACACCGCGGTGTTGTTGAGCTGCTTGATCCACGGCACCACGCCGCCAGAGGAATTGGCCACGCCACGGATCGGCGCGCCGCTGCTGCGCACATAGCCCAGGTAGGCGCCAACGCCGCCGCCATGCTTGGACACACGGGCGATATCGGTGTTGGAGTCATAGATGCCCTGCAGGCTGTCATCCACCGTGTCGATGAAGCAACTGGACAGTTGCCCACCCACCTTGCCGGCATTGGCCAACGTTGGTGTGGCGACCGTCATGTACAGGTTGGACAGCGCCCAATACGCCTCGCCGACCAGCTGCATGCGCCGCTCACGCGGTTTTTCTTCCTGCATGAGGTACAGCGCGATGGTCAGCCAACGCTCCTGCGGCAGCTCGTAGACCTCGCGGCTGCGATCGCTGGCCAGATAGCGCGTGGCCAGCAGGTACAGGCCGTTGTAGGCGAACAGGCGGTCGCGTTCCGGATCGATCATCTCGCCGGCCTGCTGCAGCTCTTCCTTCGAATAGCAGCGCAGGATGTCGTTGCTGTAGATGCCGCGGTCGGCCAGGCTTTCCTGCAGGCCCACATACGAGCCGTACTTCAGGCCGACGTCGTAGAAGCGGTTGCGGCTGGCACGCTTGTACAGGCGGCGCAGGTAGATGCGCGCGGCAAACTGTTCCCACTCGGGTGCGACCAGGTCCACCCGCGACTCGGCCTCGCGGATCAGCAGATCGACCAGGTCATCGGCGCTGATGCTGGGCTTGCGCTCGACCATCGCCTGCACCACGCGGCGGTAGTCGCTCACGTCCAGCTGCGGGAACTCGGCATGCACGGCGTCGATGCTGCGCTGCAGGCGTTCGGCCTCGAACGGCAGGCGGCGGTTGCCGGCCTCCTTGGTGATCCAGGTCGGCACGCGCTCGCCACCGGCGCGCAAGGCGTCGCCAGCGCCGGCCAGATCGGCCACGCGGAAGGTACTATCGGTCATGGTGGTGAAACTCCAGGCTCGCGCGCGCGTTGGCGGTCGATGCCATGGCGGCCCTGAACGCGATACCGGCGCACGGGGCGAACGGGTGGATTGCCAGGGCACGGGAACGTAGGTCGTCGGCATCTGCCTGCGCCTGCGGCCGGTATCCGGGCCGTGGGGGCGACCTGCGTCCGCACGATGGCGGCCGCGTCGACACGGCGAGCCTCAGGGGCGGGCCGCGGGACGTTTGCTGCATGTCCGGCGGCGGCGGCTGACCGGGAGTGACGGCCACAACATAGTGGGGATATCCGAACTCGTCAACACAAGATGCGGTAATCAATACATGTCGCGACGATCAGTCGCAGGATGCCGTGTTGCACCTGCGGCGCCTTGTCGACAGCGCCTGCGTCCCCAGTTCGGTACAACATCAACTTTCCCCGGAACACCGCCCATGCGCGCTGCCCAGTACCCCTCCTTCGGCAACCCGGCCGACGTCCTTGCCATTGCCGATGCGCCGCTGCCCGAGCCCGGCCCCGGCGAGGTGCGCATCCGCACCGTGCTGGCCTCGATCCACAACCACGATCTGCTGACCGTGCGCGGCCTGTACGGCTACAAGCCGACCCTGCCGGCGATCGGTGGCAGTGAAGCACTGGGCGTGATCGATGCACTCGGCGATGGCGTCGACGGCCTGCAGGTCGGCCAGCGGGTGGCCGCTGCCTCGGTGCACGGCACCTGGGCCGAAGCGTTCATTGCGCCGGCACGCATGGTGATTCCGATGCCGGAGGCGATCCCGGACGAAATGGCCGCGCAGCTGATTGCCATGCCGCTGAGCGCGCTGATGCTGCTGGAGTTCCTGCACGTCGAGGCGGGCCAGTGGATCGTGCAGAACACCGCCAACGGCGCGGTGGGCAAGTCGCTGGCGATGCTGGCGAGGGCGCGTGGCGTCCATGTGGCCAACCTGGTGCGCAATGCCGATGCGGTCGCGCAGCTGCAGGCGCTGGGCATCGATCATGTATTCGACACCTCGCTGGACGGCTGGAAGGATCGCGTGCGTGAGGCGACCGGCGAAGCACAGGCTGCGGCCGCGGTGGATTCCATCGGCGGCGACGCCAGCGGTGACCTGGTCGACCTGCTCGGCCACCACGGCACCCTGGTGTCGTTCGGAGTGATGAGCGGCGAACCGATGCGCATTCCCGCCGGCGGCCTGATCTACAAGGAAGCCACGGTGAAGGGTTTCTGGGGCAGCAAGGTCAGCCAGGCGATGGCGGTGGAGGACAAGCGCCGGCTGGTTGGCGAACTGCTGAAGCGTGCGGCGAGCGGCGAACTGACCCTGCCGGTGGAGCAGATCTTCGCACTGGACGACATCGCCCAGGCAGCGAAGGCTGGCGCCGGTTCGGGCCGTAACGGCAAGGTGCTGCTGCGGCCTTGATGCCTCAGCGGATGGCGCTGCCCCGGTAATGGCGCTGTCCCGGTATGGCGCTGTCCCGGTAGAGTCGACTGTCAGTCGACTCTCGCGCGTAGCGCGGGGGGATGAGGCTTCTTTCCACAGGGAAAGGGCTGTGACCCTGCAGGGTGTGCGGACCAACGGTCCGCACCCACCAAAGATCGGTGCCGCACCCACCGAGTGGGTCTGCTCCAACGGAGGCACCGACTTCGTTAAGAACCTGTGATGTATAACTGAATGCGCTTTCGTCATTGGAAGGCGCACGTGCCTGCGTGCGGTACTGACGGCTCCTCCCCCGTTCGGCGTTGTCGCTTCCATGTACCGCACCACCCTGAACCTGCTTGCCGGCGCGATCGCGCTGGGCCTCACCGCCGGCGCTGCCGGCGCCGCTGAAACCGCCGATACCGGCAAGGACAGCACCACCTTGGGCGCCGTGCTGGTGACCGGCTCCAACATCAAGCGCAGCGATACCGCCGGGCCGAATCCGGTGCAGATCGTCAGCCGCGAACAGATCGAGCAGACCGGCCGCTCCACCCTCACCGACGTGCTGCGCAACCTGTCGGCCAATGCCGGCAACAGCTTCGACGAGCAGTACACCGGCAGTTTCGCCGCCGGCTCGGCCTCGATCGGCCTGCGTGGCCTGTCTCCGAAGAACACGCTGGTGCTGGTCAACGGCTACCGCGTCTCCAACTTCGGTTTCGCGCTCAACACCCAGGACACCTTCGTCGACCTCAACGCGCTGCCGATCAGCGCGGTCGAACGCATCGAAGTGCTGAAGGACGGCGCTTCGGCGGTGTACGGTTCCGATGCCATCGCCGGTGTCATCAACATCATCCTGCGCAAGAACTTCCAGGGCGTGGAAGTCGGCGGCGGCTTCGGTACCGCCACCCAGGGCGGCCTGAACGAGCGCAAGGCCAGCCTGCTGGCTGGCTTCGGTGACCTCGAACAGCAGGGCTGGAACGTGCTGTTCGGGCTGGACCTGCTCAAGCGTGATCGCCTCGACGCCGACCAGCGTGCCTACACCCGCAGCGGCGATTTCCGCGACAAGCCCGGCGGTCGCCTGGCCGGTTGGTCCACCGCAGGTGGCAACTGGCTGTCCAACCCGCGCGCACCGCAACCGTTCGCCAACTGCCCGGATGGCAGCCAGCTGCGCCCGTACAGCGATTTCGGCAGCACCCTGCCCGGCCAGGCCTGCGCCTTCAACGCCCAGCCGTTCAAAACCCTGCAGCCCGGCGCCGAGCGCCTGCAGGCGTCGTTGAGCGCGACCTACCGCTTCAACGACAGCGTCGAAGCCTTCGCCGACGTACTGTACAGCCACAACAAGGCCGACCAGATCTTCAGCGCGCAGCTGACCGTCGGCCCCGGCCTGCGCGCGTACAACCCGGCCACCGGCACCCTGATCGACGTGCCGGCGGTGCTGCCGGTCGGCCACCCGAACAACCCGGGCAGCGCGCCGCTGCCGTTCGAGTACACCTTCTTCGATCTCGGCCCGCGCCTGAAGGACAACACCCAGGTGTTCTACCGTGCGCTGGCCGGCGTGCGCGGCAGCGGCGAGCGATGGGACTGGGAAGTGGCGGCGCTGACCTCGCAGAGCGCGCAGCGCGAATACGTCGACAACTTCGTCAACCGCTACGCGTTCGAGCAGATCCTGCGCGATGGCAGCTACAACTTCCTCAACCCGTCCAGCACGCCGGGGGCGCTGGATGCACTGCGCCTGCAGACCAAGCGTCCGGGCTGGTACAAGCTGCATTCGTTGAACGTGAAGGCCTCGACCTCGCTGTGGGAGCTGCCGGCCGGCGCGGTCGGCTTCGCCTGGGGTGCCGAGTTCCGCAAGGAATCACTGGACGCGCGCACCAGTGCGCAGGTGCTGTCGGGCACCGAACTGCGCCCGGCCATCAACGTGGTCAACGGCGAGCGCCAGGTCAGCGCCGCCTACGCCGAACTGAGCGTGCCGCTGCACCGCACGCTGGAGCTGCAGGTGGCCGGTCGTGGCGACCACTATGACGACTTCGGCAACGCGTTCTCGCCGAAGGTGGCGCTGCGCTGGCAGCCGCTGGACAGCCTGCTGCTGCGTGGTTCGTTCTCGCGTGGCTTCCGTGCACCGTCGCTGCCGGAGATCGCGCCGGGCCAGACCGTCAGCTACGGCTCGGTGATCGATCCGCTGGACCCGCTGCAGCCCGGTGGCAGCCGTGGCGTGACCAACATCCGCACCGGCAATCCGGACCTGAAGGCCGAACGCTCGCGCAACTTCAACGTGGGCGCGGTGTGGTCGCCGGATGGCGATACCAGCATCGGCCTGGACTGGTACCGCATCGAGCAGGACAACCTGGTCAAGCCGGACAGCGCGCAGTTCATCGTCGACAACCCGACGCTGTTCCCCGGCCGCGTGCAGCGTGATGCACAGGGGCGCATCACGTTCATCACCAACCAGTACGCCAACCAGGGCGAGCTGACCACCTCGGGCCTGGACCTGGAAGCCAACCGCACCTTCCGCACCGATGGCTGGGGCAACTTCACCGTGGCCGGCAGCTGGACCCATCTGCTCAGCTTCAAGCAGCCGCTGGTGGCCGGCCAGGCACCGTATGAAGGGGCCGGCAACAACCGCCACGGCGCACTGCCGCGCACCCGCGGCACCACGTCGTTGAACTGGGCAGTGGGCGACTGGAGCAGCACGCTGAGCCTGCAGTACGTGAGCGGCTACGACCAGCGCGTGGCGACAGCGACCAGCAACCCCGGCCTGCGTGATCGCATCAAGCCGTATCACCAGCTGGACCTGTACGTGGCCTACGAAGGGATTCCCAACACCACGCTGTCGCTGTCGGTGCTGAACCTGACCGACAAGGACCCGCCGTTCGACCCGGCCGGTGGCTCCAATGGTTTCGACATCAGCCAGTACAACCTGCGCGGGCAGTTCATTTCGCTGGGGGCGCGCTACCGGTTCTGATGGGCCACCTGCAGAGCCGAGCATGGGCTCGGCTCTGCAGGGGTGTGCGGACCAACGGTCCGCACCCACCGCATCACCGGCTCAGGTGCAGGAACTGCAGGTGCCGTTCGTACTGGCTGATGATGTCGTTGATGATCTGCTTGCGGCTGTAGCCCACCAGGTCATAGTCCTGGCTGCCTTCGAACAGATGCACTTCAGCGCGGTAGTAGCGCTGGTTGCGCAGCTGCTGGGCGGCGAACGACGGGGTCAGGTAGCCACTCAGGATCACCCGGTACAGGAAGTCCTGCTGCTCGCCGTGATTGACCGTCAGCTCCATGTCGCCGGCCTCGAAGCGCGTGGCCACATCCCAGCCCTGCCCGCGCAGCTGTTCGGCCACCGCTTCCATCGCTGGCTTCACCGTATCGTCCATGAAGCGGTAGACCTGGTCGCGCACCGGGAAGTGCATGGCCTGGCTCAGGCGCTGGCGCCAGCCCTGGTGATGGCGATCGTCGCCGATCAGCGGCGAGGGCCGGTACTGCAGCGCGCGCTTGCGGTGCGACTCGTCACTGAAGGCGCGGGTCAGCCCCCACATCATCAGCAGCAGGATCGCCGAGAACGGCAGCGAGGCCAGCACCACCGCCGATTTCAGCGCATCGATGCTCCCAGCCAGCAGCAGCCCGGCGGTCAGCACTGCGATCACCGTGCCCCAGAACACGCGAAGCCAACGCGGACCATCATCCTCCGGCGCGCCGCCGTGCGAGGACAGCGTGGACAACACCACCGCTCCCGAGTCGGCCGAGGTCACGAAGAAGATGAAGCTGACCAGCACCGTCACCGCGATCACTGTGCGGCTCCACGGGTAGCCATCCAGCAGTGCATACAGCACCGTCGGTGGATCATCCACCGCCAGCTGTGCCAGTTGCTGCTGCCCGTGGTGCAGCACCTGGTCCAGCGCGCTGTTGCCGAAGATCGACAGCCAGGCCAGGGTGAAGCCCAGCGGGATCAGCAGCACGCCGAACACGAATTCGCGGATGGTGCGGCCCCGTGAGATGCGTGCGATGAACAAGCCCACGAACGGTGCCCAGCCGATCCACCATGCCCAGTAGAACACCGTCCAGCCGCCCAGCCATTCTGGTCGGCCGCCATAGGCGTACACATCAAAACTCTTGCCGACCACGCTGCCCAGGTAGTCGCCCAGGTTCTGCATCAGCGTGCTGAACAGGTACTGCGTCGGCCCGGCAAACAGCATGAACAGCACCAGCGCGATCGCCAGCAGCATGTTGATGTTGGCCATCCAGCGCACGCCCTTCTCCACGCCGGAGACGGCCACGGCCACCGCCGCGCCCATCATGCTGACCACCAGGATGATCTGCACCAGGTTGGAATGCGGGATGTTGAACAGGTGCGCAAGGCCGGCATTCAGGTGCAGCACCCCGAAGCCCATGTCGGCACCGATGCCGAACACGGTAGCGACAATGCCCAGCGCGTCCACGGTGTAGCCGATCGGGCCATTGATGCGCTTGCCGATCAACGGGTACAGCGCCGAACGCAGCGCCAGCGGCAGGTTGTGGCGGTAGGCGAAGTAGGCCATGGCCATCGCCGCCAGCGCGAACACACCCCAGCCGTGCAGGCCCCAGTGCAGGAACAGCAGCTGCATGGCCTGGCGCGCGCCGGCCTCGCCCGCGGCCGGATCGCCCTGCGGCGGCTGCAGGTAGTGGGTCAGCGGTTCGGAAACGCAGAAGAAGAACAGGGTGATGCTGATGCCGGCAGCGAACAGCATGCCGGCCCAGGAAAGGTAGCTGAACTCCGGCTCGTCATGGTCGGCGCCGAGCTTGATGCCACCGTACTTGGACAGCGCCACGCCGACCACGAACACCAGGTAGAGGGTCATCGCCAGCAGGTAATACCAGCCGACATTGAGTGCGGCCCAGTCCTGTGCCTTCAGCAGAAGGCGGCCCGCACCAAGCGGGAACAGGCTGACGAACAGCGCGAACGCCACGACAACGATCGCCGCGAAGGCGAACACAGGCCGAAGGGTGCGCACCGGGGATTGTTGCGGCTCCAGTACTTCCATGGGGCGGCGTTCTCCGGTAGATCAAAGGGTTAGCCGACCAATTCTGGCTGAACCGCAGTGGACAGAGCATGAAGTTGCGGCCTGTGGTCACAGGCCCGGCCCGCCATTCCGTGCTATCACGCGCGCGCCGAAGCATATCTGCGAGCGCAGCCGCGCGCGGACCGCGTGCATCGCGGCCACGCGCGCACTGTCCAATCACGACATCACATGCACCACATGCACCGCGCACAGCTTGTTGCCGTCCGGGTCGCGCAGGTAGGCCAGGAACAGCTGGCGCCCGGCCATGCTGCGGACGCCAGCCGGGTCTTCGATGGCCGTACCGCCATGGGCCACGCCGGCATCCTGCCAACCGCGCACGGCCTCGGCGCTGTCGAGGGTGAAACCAATGGTGCCGCCGTTGGCATGGCATGCAGGCTGCCCATCGATGGGCGCGGTGACGATGAACATGCGGCCATCCTTGAAGTACACCAGCCGGCCCTTGTCATCGAAGACGCCGGGGCGTGCGCCCAACGCGGTGAACAGGGCATCGTAGAAGCGATGCGCGACGTCCATGTCGTTCGTTCCAACGGTGATGTGGCTGAACATGCGGGCACTCCATGTGGAAAGCCGCAGTGTCGGCGAGCACGCCGGGCATCGCAAATCCGGCGATCTCCCCCTCTGCGGCATGCCCAGGATTTGTCGTGCGCCGCCCGATCATTCTATAATGGGAATCATTCGCATTAATGACCCATGCCGATGGCCGTGCCCGCCGCCTCCAGCACCGCGCTGGCGGGGTTCTACCGCGAACACCATGGCTGGCTGCTGGGCTGGCTGCGCCGCCGCACCCACAACGCCGACTGCGCCGCCGACCTGACCCAGGACACCTTCCTGCGCCTGCTCAGCCGGCGCGTCGATCCGTCCGAACTGCGCCTGCCGCGCGCCTATCTCAGCACCATCGCGCACGCGCTGCTGGTCAACCACTGGCAGCGCGCGGACCTGGAGCGCGCCTATCTGACCGCGCTGGCCGCACAACCGGAGCCGGTGCATCCCTCTGCGGAGGAGCGCACGCAGGCGCTGCAGCTGCTGCATGCCATCGCTGACATGCTGTCCGGCCTGGCCGAGCGGCCACGGCGTGCCTTCCTGCTGGCCCGGCTGTCCGGACTGGGCTATGCGGAGATCGGCCAACAGCTGGGCGTGTCCGAGCGCATGGTCAAGAAGTACATGGCGCAGGCGATGCTGCATTGCCTGTGCCTGTCCGGCGACGCGGCGGCATGAGCGCGGCAGTGGCCGGCCCGGCGCTGGAGCAGGCGGCAGAGTGGTTCGCGCTGCGCCAGCAGGGCTGGAGCGACGACGACCAGCAACACTGGCGTGCGTGGCTGCACGCCGACGCCGGTCACGCCGACGCCTGGCGCCGGGTCGAGGCGGTCTGGCAGTCGTTCGCCCCGCTATCGGCAACGGCGGCAGCAACGGCGCTCGATGCTGCCGGCCATCGCCGCCGCCGCGCACTTCGCAGTCTCGGCGGCGCACTCGGCATCGGTGCGGTCTCGCTTCTCGGCCTGCACGGGCTGCAGGCGCAGCGCCACCTGCAGACGCAACGCACCGCTGCCGGGCGCACCGGTCATTGGACGCTGGCCGATGGCAGCCAGTTGTGGCTCAACGCCGGCAGCGAAGTGACCGTCGACATCGGCAACGGCAACCGCGCCCTGCATCTGCTACGCGGCGAACTGCTGCTGCAGACCGGCCACCACCCCGCATTCGTCGGCCTGCCCCTGACCGTGCATGTACCCGGCGCGCGCCTGCAGCCGATCGGCACCCGTTTCGCGGTCGGCCGCGAAGCCCAGGACAGCCGGTTGGACGTGTTCGAGGGCGTGGTGCGGTGCCTGCCGATGTTCGGCGCGGCGCTGGATGTGCCTGCGGGAAGTGCGCTGCAGATCGGACCGATGGGGGGACTCACAACGGTCGCTGCCGATCCCCTGCGCGGCGACTGGCAGGACGGACGCCTGCAGGTGCAGGACACGCAACTGATCCGGGTGATCGACGAACTGGCCCGTCACCATCGGGGCTATCTGGGCTGTGATCCGGCACTGTCCGCATTGAATGTCACCGCGGTATTGCCACGCCTGGACAGCCTGCAGGCCTTGAAACTGCTGGCGCGCGCCCTGCCGATCCGCATCGAGCAGCGCTGGCCATGGTGGACCGTTGTGCGTCCGCGTTGAAATCGCGGTTCCCTTTCTGCGCGCTCGGCGGGCACTACAAGGGAACCCATTGCGGATGTCGCCGCCCCCATGAAACTACCCTGCCCTTCTCCTCGCCCGCTTGCCATCGCGCTGTGCCTGGCCTTGGCCACGCCATGCCTGTTTCCGGCCGCCGCCCACGCACAGGATGCTGCCGCCGCCGTTCGCTGGCAGATCCCGGCCGGTCCGCTCGACCAGGCCTTGACCGCGTTCGGCCAGCAGTCCGGCCTGTCCATCGCCGCCGATGCCCGCCTGACCCGAGGCCGGCACAGCGGTGGCGTGCAGGCCTCGCTCAACACCGAGGCCGCGCTGGCACAGCTGCTCGCCGGCACCGGCCTTTCGTTCCAGCGTGATGCCAGCGGCGTGGTGCTGCAGGCCGCCCCCGCCACCGACGCCGGCGTGCGCCAGATCGGCACCCTGCGTGTGGCCGGCCAGGCCGGCGACGGCGCTTCGCCGTGGGGGCTGGCCGATGCCGACGCCGTCTATCGCGACAGCGGCTCGCGCGTGCATCTGGACCACCAGCAGCTGGAACGCTTCCGCGGCCAGTCGATCGGCGATGTGCTGGCCGGCGCAGTCGGCGTGCACACCGGAGACGTACGCAATGGTGGTGCACTGGACGTCAACATCCGCGGCCTGCAGGGCCAGAACCGGGTGCCGGTGATCATTGATGGTGGCCAACAGGCCATCGATGTCTATCGCGGCTATGCCGGCGTGCAGCAGCGCAGCTACCTGGACCCGGACCTGATCAGCGCGATCAGCATCGAAAAGGGACCGAGCCTGGCCGCCAATGCCGCCAGCGCGATCGGTGGCGTGGTCTACATGGAAACGTTGAAGGCCGAGGACATCCTCGACGACGGCCAGGACTGGGGGCTGCGCGTGCGTGGCGGCGTGGCCGACAACAGCATCGACCGCACCCGTACGTTCAAGCAGATCGCGCGTGGCAGCGACAACCGCAACAGCCTGCGCGACCCGCGCGACTGGAACGGCAGCGTGGCCTTCGCCCAGCGCGGCGAAGACTGGCAGCTTGTCGCAGCCTACGCACGGCGCCGCCAGGGCAACTACTTCGCCGGCAGCAACGGCGCCCACCGCTACGACGACCAGCATCTGTCCAGTGGCGGTACCGGCATGTCCAGCCAGGCCGTTTCCAAGCTGTACCACCCGGGCGATGAAGTCCTGAACACCCACACCGACAACGAATCGGCGTTGCTGAAATTCACCTGGACGCCCGACCCGGACCAGCGCCTGGAGTTGAGCCACCGCTTCTTCAACTCCAGCTTCGGCGAAATCATGCCGTCGGCGATCGGCCGCGTGGGCGAGTCCAACGAATGGGTGACCTACGTGGACAAGGCCAACACCATGTTCCAGTTCGAGCCCGGGAAGATGCGGGTCAACGCCACCTCGCTGCGCCATCGTTACCGCCCCGAGGCGCACCCGTGGCTGGACCTGAGCAGCACGCTGTGGTTCACCACCGCCACCAGCCGCATGTTCAACAGCAATATCGCCAACACGCCGCTGTTCAAGGAAATGGCCTCCGACCAGATGCCCGACACGCTGGGCGAGACCTACGGCCCGGGCCTGCAGTCGGACGTGAAGACCCGGCGCTGGGGCCTGGACAGCAGCAACACCACCCGCTTCAGCAATGATCTGGGCGACTGGACGCTGCGCTATGGCGCGTCCTTCCAGCACGAAGACACCGCACCAAACTCGCCGGTATTGCCGGTGGACTACAACAACAACCGATACCTGCGCTCGGGCACGCGCCGCGAGGCCAGCGTGGTCGCCTCGCTGCAGTGGCAGCCGTGGGACTGGCTGTCGCTGACCGCAGGCGGCCGTTTCATCGACTACCGCACCCGCGACCGCAACCGCGTGGCCTTCGTCAGCGAATCGCGCGACCTGCGCTATACCTTCGCGCGCCTGAGCAAGGGCGGCCAGCTGCTGCCGGGCTGGTACAAGGAGTGGTACCCGGATGCACAGGGCAACTACACGTACGACTCGCTGCGCGCTACGCCCTATGGCGGCAGCACGCTGGGCCAGACCTACGACTTTGACGGATTCATCCGTGACCCGCGTGGTGCCAACGGCTTCTATACCAAGCAGATTCCCACCGCCTGGGGCTACAAGCCGGCGATCCGGCGCTCCGGCCACGGTTTCGCGCCGTATGCCGAAGCCCGCTTCAACCTCGACGCGGACATGTTCTTCTACGTGAAGTACGCGCAGGGCTGGAAGATGCCCAGCCTGTTCGAATCGACGCTGGGCAACAGCACCTCGGCGCCGGTAGCCGACCTGAAACCGGAAAAGAACCGTTCCTGGGACATCGGCTTCAGCCTGCTCAAGCAGGACCTGTGGCGCGACGGCGATCGCCTGGCATTCAAGGTCGCCTGGTTCAAGAACGATATCGACAACGCCATCACCCGTCGCTTCGATTCCAGCAACTGGGCCTTCTACGTCGACAATGTCGACAACTACACGGTGTCCGGCTACGAGCTGCAGTCCGGCTATGACGCAGGCATCGCCTACCTGGACCTGTCGGCCAGCTACTACCAGCGCGCGCGCACCTGCGATGCGGCCACCGCCAAGCGCATGCGCGAAGACCCGTATGCGAAATGGAGCAAGCTGGACACCACGCCGGACTGCGTGGTCGGCGGCTTCGGCACCTCGTTCGTCAATGCGCAGAACCCGCCGAAGTACTCGATCCACAGCACGCTGGGCTTCCGCCTGTTCGACAAGCGACTGGATACCGGCATCCGCCGCACCTACAACAGCGGCCCCACCCATGAACTGGACAAGCCCTGGAACACCACCGGCTCGACCGGCCTGCAGAACATCTACCTGCCGACCGCGATCTATGACTTCTATGCGCGCTGGCAGTTCACCCCGAAGGCCGAAGTGGAACTGGTGGTCAGCAACCTGCGCAACACCTACTACATGGACACGCTGGCCATGAGCCTGATGCCGGGCCCGGGCCGCACCGCGCGGCTGAACTTCACCGCACGTTTCTAACTGCTGCAGCAACAGCAACGCCCCGGGGAGATCATTCCCGGGGCGCTTGCCTGCGGCGGCTCACGCTCTGGCAGGTGCCAACCTTGGTTGGCACAGCGGCTCAGCACTGGTAGATGCCAACCTTGGTTGGCACGGCGACGCGTTACTTCGCAGTACTCAGCAACAGCACCGCGACGGTCACCAATGCGATGCCGATCCAGCCGATCGGACGCAGGCGGTTGCCGAACAGCAGACGACCGCAGGTGGCGGTGCCGATCACGCCGATCGCCCCCCACATCGCATACGCGGTGGCCAGGTCCATGTAGCGCACGGCCTGGCCCAGGAGGGCAAAAGCAATCCAGACCATGACGATCGCGCCGACGCCCCAGCGCCAGCGGCGGAAGCCCTCCGACTTGGCCACCATCATGTTGGCGGCAACGTCGATCAGTGCCGAACAGATCACGAAAAACAGGGCCAGGGTGTTCATCAGTGCGCCTCCCCGAGGGTGACGCAGACGATTCCGACCACTGCCAGCACCAGGCCGGCGAGCTGCTGCAGCGACAGGCTCTCACCGAAGACGGTGAGACCGACCACGGTCAGCAGGGTCAGGCCCAGGCCTTCCCACACTGCGTAGGCCACGCCCACGGCGATGCGGCGCACCGACTGCGCCAGGAAGAAGTAGGACAGCGCCAGCGCGCCGGCCATGATCAGGTAGCCGGTCCAGCCGCCATCGCGGGCGGCATGGGCCATGAACGAGGTGCCGACCACTTCGGCGACGATCGCCACGGTCAGACAGGCCCAGGCGACCAGCGCGCCACGGGCGGGAACAGTACGGAACATGTGAAACTCCTTGCAGGACGGGGACCGCACCGCCTCATCAATAGATCCACGGCATGCGTGGTGGGTCCGGAACGCCCCGCAGACAGGGGCGACGGCGACCAGTATCATCGTCTTTTACGGTGGGATCAAAATGGATTCCATCGAAAGGAGCGATGGATCAATGCCGTACTCCCCTGAATCCCTGCAGGCCTTCGTGGAAGCCGCGGCGCTGGGTTCGTTCTCGGCGGCGGCGCGACGCCTGCGCAAGACCCAGTCGACAGTCAGTACCGCCATTGCCCACCTGGAAACCGACCTGGGCTTGAGCCTGTTCGATCGCAGCGGGCGCTACCCGCAGCTGACCGAGGCCGGGCGACAGGTATTGGGGCACGCGCAGGAAATCCTGGCTGCCGATGCGCGCCTGCAACAGTTGAGCGTGCGCCTGGCCGCGCCGGTCGAGCCTCGCCTGACCGTGGTGTTTTCCGATGTCTACCAGCTCGATCCAGAGCAACGGATCCTGCAACGCTTCGCCGAGGCGTTCCCGGAGATCGAACTGGAATGGCTGGATGCCGAGGGTGAGGACGTACTGGAGCTGGTCGGCAGTGGTCGCGCCGCGCTGGGCCTGCTGCCCAGGCAGGAGCGCTATCCCGGTGAATTGACGGCCCGGCCGCTGGCCCACCACAGCGAACTGTCGGTGTACGTGGCGCGGGAACATCCGCTGGCCAGCGCCGGGCGTCGCGCCGCCGCACAACTGGCGCGGCATCGGCAGGTGCGCCTGAGCGCGGAAGTCGATCAATCGCGCGTGGTCACCGGCCTGGCCTGGACCGCCACCGACTACCTGATGGTGATGGAGATGGCCGAGGACGGCATCGGCTGGGCTGAACTGCCGCGGGCGCTGGTGCAGCGCTACGACCGTGGGCGACTGGTGGAACTGGTGCTGCCCGGTTGGCCGCGGCGCATCCACAGCGACCTGCTGTGGCGCCGCGACACGCCTCCCGGACCGGCCGCACTGTGGTGGGCCGACGCGCTTGGATGAGGTAGTGCCGGCCGCTGGCCGGCAATCCCAGTGTCCCGTCCCATCAGCGGGTCGAAGCCGTGGTGGGCCAGCCAGTCGCGCGCGGTCGGCGTGGCCGACAGGCTGACGTGCTTGTC
>NZ_JACIUW010000035.1:0-25061 GCF_014145825.1 Stenotrophomonas sp. I18B00994
CTGTCGCGCGAGAAGTACCTGTACGAGCAGCTGCTGGACACCCTTGGCGGGCAGTTGGAACCGCTGAAGCAGTGTGCCGCTGCGCTGAGCGAACTGGACGTGCTGGCCCCTACACGGACGTACTTGCGGCGTCCCCGCCCGGCCCCACCCCTCCGGCCCAGCCGATAAACCGCATTTCGCGACCCACCCACGAGGGGCTGCGCCGTTCGCGGGAACACTACTTCGCCGGCGACATCCACATGTCGATGACCGCGCTGAACACCTCCGTCCCCGCGCGGTCGCGCACACTCACCGTCACCGGCAGTGCATAGCCCTCGGCAGCGGCCACGATCGGCTGGGCCGGCAATGCCACCGCCTGCAGCATGCCCCGTGCCTTGGCCAGGTACTGCACCTGCATCCCCTTCGGAATCCAGCGCATGCCCTTCGGCAGCGAGGCGTCGACCATCAGCCCGGCGGTCAGTTCGGCCAGGTTGCACATCGCGATCGCGTGCACCGTGCCGATGTGGTTGCGCACCCTGCGGCGGTCGGCCAGCGTGCCTTCGCAGCGGCCGTGTTCCAGGCGGGTGATGCGCGGCGCGATGCTGGCGAAGTAGGGCGCCTTGAAGCAGACCGCGCGCGAGAACAGCCAGGTGCCGGCAGGCCAGCGTTGCAGCCGGTGGTAGAGCGAGAGCAGAGGCGTGGACATGGTCGGTGTTCCGGTCGTCGGATAGAGCGACGGCGGGCCGAGGCCCGCCGTCGAAGGCAACGCGTATCGCGGGCGATCAGGCGGCCTGCGAATGCGGATCCTTGTGCTGGCGGTCGTAGTAGCTGGCCGCGCGCAGTTCGTGGGTGTCGAAGTCGTCCACGGTGATCGTATCCAGGGTCAGCGTGCGCAGCTCTTCCAGCAGGCTGCGCTCGTCCTGGGTGATCACGCCCTCGGCCACGGCTTCGTCCAGCTGGCTCTTGAAGTCCAGCGCCTCGATGCCCTTGCTCTTCAGCGCCTTCAGGAACTTGCGCTCCACCGGCTCGGCCATGATCGCCTTGCTCAGGTAGCTGTTGATGCGGCCACCCGGGTTGTTCTCGCACGGGGTCAGGAACACGCCACTGGCCAGGCGGTCGCGGGCTTCGTTCGGCGCCATCAGCAGGGCGGCGACGCGGCGGCTCAGGCGGTCGCCCGGGGCCTCGGCACGACGGCCCAGCGGGAAGATCAGCGCCCACATCAGCCAGCCGATCGGACGGATCGGGAAGTTGCGCAGGGCCGCCGACAGCGATTCCTCGATCTTGTGCACGCTGTCATGGAAGGCCCAGGCCAGCAGCGGCTGGTCGGCCTGCGGTGCGCCCTCGTCGTGGTAGCGCTTGAGCATGGCGCTGGTCATGTAGACGTGGCTCAGCACGTCGCCCAGGCGGCCGGACAGCGATTCCTTGAACTTCAGCTTGCCGCCGAGGGTCATCATCGAGATGTCGGCCATCAGCGCCAGGTTGGCCGAGTAACGGTCCAGCTTGCGGAAGTAACGGCGGGTGTAGGCGTCACCCGGGGCGGCGCCGAAGCGCGCGCCGGTCAGGCCGAACCAGAACGAACGCACGGCATTGGAGATGCCATAGCGGATGTGGCCGAACAGGCTGCGGTCGAAGTCCTGCAGGCCGGCACGGGTATCCGGATCCTGCGCGGCCTTCATTTCCTTCAGCACCCACGGGTGGCAGAGGATCGCACCCTGGCCGAAGATCAGCAGGCTGCGGGTCATGATGTTGGCGCCTTCCACGGTGATCGCGATCGGCGCGGCCTGCCAGCTGCGGCCGGCGAAGTTGCGCGGCCCCAGGATGATGCCCTTGCCGCCGATCACGTCCATCATGTCCGAGATCACTTCGCGGCTCATGGTGGTGCAGTGGTACTTGGCGATGGCCGACGGTACCGACGGCACGTCACCACGGTCGACTGCAGCAGCGGTGGCCTGCGACAGCGCGCTGATCTTGTACGCCTTGCCGCCGATGCGGGCCAGCGCTTCTTCCACGCCTTCGAAGCGGCCGACCGACAGGCCGAACTGCTTGCGGATGCGTGCATAGGCGCCGGTCACGGCGGCACCGGCCTTGGCACCGCCGCTGGCGGTGGACGGCAGGGTGATCGAGCGGCCCACGGCCAGGCACTCGTTGAGCATGTTCCAGCCCTTGCCGGCCATGGCCGCGCCACCGATCAGCTGGGTCAGCGGAATGAACACGTCCTTGCCGCGGATCGGGCCGTTCTGGAACGTCGAGTTCAGCGGGAAGTGGCGACGGCCGATTTCAACGCCGGCGGTGTCGCGCGGCAGCAGGCCCAGGGTGATGCCGATGTCGCGGGTGTCGCCGATCAGGCCATCCGGGTCGTACATGCGGAAGGCCAGGCCGATCAGCGAAGCGACCGGGGCCAGGGTGATGTAACGCTTGTCGAAGGTCAGCTTGACGCCGAGCACCTGCTCGCCGTTCCACTCGCCCCTGCAGACGATGCCGTAGTCCGGAATCGAGGTGGCGTCGGAGCCGGCGAACGGACCGGTCAGGCCGAAGCAGGGCACTTCGCGGCCATCGGCCAGGCGTGGCAGGTACTGGTCCTTCTGTTCCTGGGTGCCGTAATGCACCAGCAGTTCACCCGGGCCCAGCGAGTTGGGCACACCGACGGTGGAGCTGACCACCGAGGACACCGAGGCCAGCTTCTGGATCACCTTGTGGTGGGCCAGCGCAGAGAAGCCCAGGCCGCCATATTCCTTCGGGATGATCATGCCGAAGAACTTGTTCTTCTTGATGAAGGCCCACAGCTCCGGCGGCAGGTCAGCGTGGACGTGGGTGATTTCCCAGTCGTTGACCATCGTGCACAGCTCTTCGACCGGGCCATCGAGGAAGGCCTGTTCTTCGGCGGTCAGCTGCGGCTTGGGGTAATTGAGCAGGATGTTCCAGTCCGGATCACCGGTGAACAGTTCGCCCTCGAAGCCAACCGAGCCGGTTTCCAGCGCGATGCGCTCGGTCTGCGACAGCGGCGGCAGCACCTTGCGGAACACCTTCATCATCGGGCCGGTCAGCAGCGGCTTGCGGATGAACGGCAGCAGCAGCGGCACGGCGATGACGGCCAATACGGCGGCAGCCACGATCGTGGCGGTCTGGTTGACGTAGGGAATGAACCAGCAGGCGACCAGCAGGGCCACGCTGATCAGCGTCCAGGTAACCAGCCGCATGCGGTGGTAGGCGACGAACGCGCCTGCCAGCAGCAGGGCGAGGAAGGGAAGAACGATGCTCATGAGCGTGCTCCGGTGACGTGCTCGTTTGTGGCGGACGAAGCTGCAGCATCCGCTGCGGGCAACACGTCCAGATAGTCCAACACAGTAGCGGTAAAGGCGTCGTTGTCATCGCCGGCGACCATGTGCGTGGCCTGCGGCAGCTGTACATGACGCGCGTGCGGTGCCAACGCCAGGAATTCGGCCACGGTCTGTGGCGTGACCAGGTCGCTTCGGCCGCCGCTGACCAGCAGCAGCGGGCACTTCACCTGGCGTGCGGCCTCGGCCAGCGCATCCTGGTGCTGCTCGCTGTCGCGCGCCAGTTCGGCCACCAGGCGCGGGTCCCAGTGCCAACGCCAGCGGCCGTGGCCGTCCTCGCGCAGCAGTGCGCGCAGCGACTGCTCGGATTTGCGCGGACGGTGCGGCATGTAGGCCGAGATCACATCGGCGGCCTGGGTGAGCGAGGCAAAGCCGTCGGGATGGGCGGTCATGAAGGCCAGGATGCGTTCAACACCGGCGGTATCCCAACGCGGGGTGATGTCCACCAGCACCATCGCCGAGAACAGGCCCGGCCAGCGCGATTCGGCCAGCAGGCCGAACAGGCCGCCCATCGAGGCTGCGACCAGCACCGGCGGGCGTGGCTGTTCCCCGGCCAGCACGATCAGGTCATCAGCGAACTGCTCGCCGTGATAGGGCAGTTCGGCAGAATTCCAGTCCGAATCGCCGTGGCCACGGGCGTCGTAGGCCAGCGTCTGCAGCCCCGCCGCAGACAGGGCCCGCGCGGTCGCGTTCCATGCGCGCCGGGTCTGGCCGAAGCCATGTGCGAACAACACGCGGCCACGGCGACCGTGGTCGCTGGCGGTTGCGGCCAGGCGTGCGCCATGGGCGGCCTCCAGGCGAAGATCATGGAACGCAGCGGGAGTAGGGGACGTAACCATACTTACTAGTATGGATCGCTTGTGAGGGAAGTCAATACTGCACGGTATGGTGCGCTGCGGCAGGTGCCCAGGCGGGCGTCGCGACGGTTTCGGCCGCAACCGCGTACTGCAACGAACCCCGGCGTATGGTTAAATCAGCCCATGAATCAACCTGACGCTTCCGCCGGCGAACCGCGCGCCGGCCGCAACAGCCGCCTGAGTGCCGAAGACTGGGCCCAGGCCGCTCTCGATCTGATTGCTGAACAAGGTGTGGGGGCCGTCGCGGTGGAACCGTTGGCGCGGCGCCTGGGTGTGACCAAGGGCAGTTTCTACTGGCACTTCCCCTCGCGTGATGCACTGCTGCAGGCGGCGCTGGAACGCTGGGAACTGTTCGAACAGGAACAGGTGTTCGGCAGCCTGGAGGACGTGCCGGATCCGCGCGTGCGCCTGCGCCAGCTGTTCCAGATGGTCGCGCACGAAGTGCAGCCGCACATCATCTACAGCGAACTGCTGAAGGCGCTGGACCACCCGATGGTGCGCCCGGTGATCGACCGCGTTTCGCAGCGCCGGCTCGACTACCTGGTTGCTTCGTTCCGCCAGGCCGGGCTCAGCTCCACCGATGCACGGCATCGCGCGCGCCTGGCCTATGCCGCCTACGTCGGCTTCCTGCAGCTGTCGCTGCAGCTGCAGCAACCCAAGCAGGCCCGCGAGGATTTCGAGGCCTATGTCGAGCATCTGATCGAGACGCTCATTCCCAGCTGAATGGGAGAATGGCGCCCTGCAAGTGCCGAATGCGCCTTGCAGGCGACCTCAATGCGCCAACGTATGTCGTGGTGAGGCTGGTTTCACGCGATTTGGGCATTTTCTTAACGACTCTTTAATTCCAGATCAAGTGTGGCTACTATCGGGTCACCAGCCGTTTTTTGTGCCTCCCTTTTGGGGCACGTCGGTTGGACTCAGCACACAACCCAAGATCCATGGAGAGAGAGCCCATGAAGTTGAACAGCAACAAGCTGCGCGATGCAGTGTGCGTTGCGCTGGCCGCCAGCGCCGCATCCGTTGCCGGTACCGGGGTGGCGTCTGCCCAGACCGCCACCAACCTGGACCGCATCGAAGTCACCGGTTCGCGCATCCGTACCGTCGACGTCGAAACCGCCCAGCCGGTCCTGACCCTCAACCGCGCTGACATCGAGAAGCAGGGCTTCTCGTCGGTCGCTGACATCCTGCAGAACATCAGCGCCGTGGGTACGCCGCCGATCAGCCGTGCCCAGCCGCTGTCCTCGGGCGAAGCCGTCGGCGGCACCTACATCAGCCTGCGTGACCTGGGCGCCACCCGCACCCTGGTGCTGCTCAACGGCAAGCGCCTGGGCATCACCACCGGTGGCCTGCAGGACATCTCGACCGTGCCGGTCTCGGCCATCGAGCGCATCGAAGTGCTGAAGGACGGCGCTTCGTCGATCTACGGTTCCGATGCCATCGCCGGCGTCATCAACATCATCACCCGTACCAACTTCGAAGGCGCCACCGGCAGCGTCTACTACGGCCAGTACAGTGAAGGCGACGGTGCCACCCGCACCATGGACTTCACCATGGGCGTGAAGGGTGAGCGCGGTTCGCTGACCATCGGTGCCGAGTACGCCAAGGAAGACAAGGTGCGGGCGGCCGATCGTCCGTACGGTGCGTTCCCGCGCAGCTCCAACCACCCGGACTTCGGTTGGACCACCGTCGGTGAGTTCGGCGGTTTCGTCAGCCGTCCGGCCGATGGCCTGCCGGGCGTCACCTATCCGGCCGCCAGCGCATCCAACCCGAACCGCGAAGTGCGCGTGATCCTGCGTGAGGGTGGCAACGCGAACAACAAGGCCGACTACGTCGCGCAGAACGTCAACAGCTTCTCCACCAAGGACAAGACCAACACCAACCTGCAGACCGACCTGCGTACCCCGCAGGAACGCCGTGCAGTGTTCGTCGATGGCATCTACGACCTGACCGACAACGTGCGCCTGCGCACCAACATGCTGTACAGCTTCCGCGATTCGAACCGCCAGATCGCCGGCTACCCGTACGGCGCACTGGCCTTCGGTTCGCCGATTTCGGCCAGCAGTGCGTTCAATCCGCTGGGTGCTGACATCGCCAACTGGTGGCGTCGTACTTCGGAAGTGCCGCGCAACACCCGCGCCGAGCTGACCACCTTCCGCTTCAGCGGCGGCCTGGAAGGCAGCTTCGAGTTCTCCGACCGCCTGTTCGACTGGGATGTCGGCTACCTGTACAACAACAACAAGCTGGTCCAGACCAGCACCGGCGACCTCAACCTGACCGCGCTGCGTGCGGCGGTGGGTCCGTCCTTCATCAACAGCAGCGGCGTGGCGCAGTGCGGTACCGTGGCCAACCCGATCGGGCTGAACCAGTGCGTGCCGTACAACCCGTTCCTGCACGCCGGCATCCAGAGCAACGGCGCCAACGGCGCATTGACCGGCAACACCGCCCTGCAGAACCTGCTGTTCCCGTCCGCGCACTCCACCGCCGAGACCACCACCAAGGTCATCACCGCCAACCTGGCCGGCAGCCTGTTCACCCTGCCTGCCGGCGACCTGGGCTTCGCCGTGGGTGTCGAGCACCGCAAGGAAACCGGCAGCTTCAGCCCGGACGCGCTGGTGCAGTCGGGCAACACCTCCGGCCTGGCCAACTTCCCCACCGGTGGTGGCTACAAGGTTGACGAAGTCTATGCCGAGTTCAACGTGCCGATCCTGGCCGACCTGCCGGGCGCCCGCGAGCTGAGCCTCAACGCGGCCACCCGCCATTCGGACTACGACACCTTCGGCACCACGCTGAACAGCAAGTTCGGCTTCAAGTGGAAGCCGATCGACTCGCTGCTCATCCGCGGTACCTGGGCGGAAGGCTTCCGTGCCCCGACCATCGCCGACCTGTACAGCGGCGGTTCGCAGTCGTTCGACTTCTTCACCGATCCGTGCGACGTGGTCTACGGTGCTTCGCGCACCAACGCTGCGGTGCGTGCCCGTTGCGCCGCCGCACTGCCGGCCGGCGTAAATGCAGCCAACTTCCGCCAGCAGCAGCAGGGCTTCACCCCGACCACCGCTGCATCGTCGCAGACCCCGCTGGCCTTCGTCTCCGGCTCCAACGACCAGCTGACCCCGGAAACCTCGACGTCCAAGACCCTGGGCTTCGTCTGGAGCCCGGGTTTCATCCAGAACTTCAACATGTCGCTGGACTGGTGGGAAATCCGCGTCGAGAACACCATCATCTCGGACACGGCCAACCTGATCCTCAACGACTGCTACATCAACGACATCGCGGCACGCTGCTCGGCGTTCACGCGTGACCCGGTGACCGGCATCGTCAACAACCTCAAGCGCACCGGCATCAACGCCGGTTACCGCGAGGTGGAAGGCTTCGACCTGGATGTCAGCTACCGCCTGCCGACCGATCGTTTCGGCAACTTCAGCGCGCAGTGGACCAGCACCTACACCTCGCGTGATGACCTGGTCACCACCAAGAACGCGGTCACCCACCCGAACCCCCGCACCGGCGTGGGCTGGGCTGGCTACGCCTTCCGCGTGCGTTCGAACCTGAACCTGGGTTGGGAAATGGGTGACTTCGGCGCCAGCTGGACCGTCCGTTACTTCTCCGGCATGAAGGAAGCGTGCCTGAGTGCCGTGACGTTCCCGGAAGAGTGCAACCTGCCGAACTACGCTTCGCCGAACAACCAGGGCGTGGCGGTGGGCAGCGCGACCAACCAGCGTGGCGCGACCGTGTTCAACGACGTCCAGCTGCGCTGGAACGCACCGTGGAATGCGACCGTGGCCGTGGGTGCCAACAACGTGTTCGGCCGCGTGGGCCCGACCATGTACAGCCAGCCGAGCGCGAACGTCTCCTACTACGGTGGCTTCGACATCGGTCGCTTCCTGTACATGAAGTACACCCAGCGCTTCTGATCGCGGCGTAATATGTATGTGTGACATGGCCACGCCCCGAAAGGGGCGTGGCTTTTTTCATGGGGCAGCCAGGCTTGATGGCGCAGGCCTTTGCGCAGCCGTGCTGGACCAGGCCGCGCACAGGCGCTTGCGCATCGCCGCGTGGTGGCGGCGAGGTGTCATTACGGGGATGGGCGAAGAGAGCGCGCGCGGAAACGTCGCGGTGAGGCAGCAGGGAGCTTACAGGTCCTGCTCGTAGCGCACGTACGGCACGGTGCCGTCGTCGTTGCTTTCGTTGCGTGGCGAGAACGGATTCTTGCCGCGGCTGATCACGTTCTCGGCGCCCACGGTGAGCTGGCCGGACCATGGCGTGCGCCAGGTCAGGCCGATACCCAGGCCTTCCCACTTGCCGGGCTTGCCGGGCACGTCGATGACGCGGCCGATGATGCTGCCGGTGAAATTGCCGTAGCCGGCGCCGATGCTCAGGCTCTTGCTGTCCCAGCGGTCGGCAATGGCCGGCGAGGCGTCGGCCAGCGGCACCAGGCGGGCCTTGGCGTAGGTGCCGGCGATGGACACGAAGCCTTCGCGGCCGATGTTCTTCTGCGCGAACACGGTCAGGTCATTCTGCTCGGCGCGCAGCGAAGGGGTCTTGTTCGGGCCTGCCAGCCATGCCGGCAGGGTTTCACGGCCGGTGCCGGCGGTGATGCCGAGGCGGCTGCTGCCACGGTTCAATGCGGCGGTGCCGGTGAAACGCCGGCTGTTGAGGTCGTCCTCGTCGCCGAGGCTGGCCAGCATGCAGTGGCTGGCCAGGCCGCTCATGCTGGTCCCGCTGCTGCTGCAGAGCAGGCCCAGCGAATCGCCGGAGGACAGGCCAAAGGCCGCATCCAGCGAGTTGCGGCCGAAATGCCAGCGCGCCCCGGCCGCCTGCTCACCGGTCGGCTCCAGGTACAGCAGGGCCTCGACCTTGCCGCTGCCCTTGTTCCATACCGGCAGCACGGTGCGGGTGTCCTTGCTCTGCGCATGCACGCCCGTGATCGCGCCAAGGGCGATCATCATGGCCAGCGGTAGACGCAGGAAGGTACGCATCGGACCAGTTCAGACAGGGACGGACAACGGAAGTTCCCGTGGGGACGGGAACTTGATCCTAGGGTGTTTATGAATTCTTAACAAGCCTTGATCCTCCCCAGGTACAAGACTGCCGTTCATTGAAGCCGTTCAGGCGCCGGTACAGCCCCCTGGGCGCCGTGGAACAGTATGCCGAACTCCGTCAATGGAAAGTGATACTCACGCCCGCAGAATTCGCAACGGACCTCGACGGCGCCGGTGTCTGCAGCCGCTGCACGGGCCTCCTCCTCACCGAGCGACTGCAGCATCGCCGCCACCCGCTCGCGGGAACAGGAGCAGGCAAAGGACAGCGGCTTTTCGCCCATCAACGCCGGCCTCTCTTCGTGGAACAGGCGGTGCAGCAGCTGCTCGGCCGGGGTGGCCAGCAGTTCAGCCTTGCCCAGGGTCTCGAACAGGGCGCTGGCGCGCGCCCAGCCGTCCTCGTCGCCCTCGTCGCCCGGCAGCTTCTGCAGCAGCAGGCCGGCGGCACCATTGCGGTCGGCCGCCAGCAGCAGGCGGGTCGGCAGCTGCTCGGACTGGCGGAAGTAGTCCTCGAAGGCCTCGTCCAGTTCCGGCGCGGTCAGTCCGACCAGGCTCTGGTAGCGCTGTGGTTCACGCGGGTCCAGGCCGGGGTTCTCGATGGTGATGGCGAGGATCGCGTCATCGCCCAGGCTGGACAGGTCGCGCGGCGCGTCGCCGCCTTCGCTGAGCTGGGCGATGCCGCGCAGGGTGCCGGCGGCGGTGCATTCGGCGAACAGGGTGCGCAGGGCAGTGCTGCTGCGCAGCTGGATCGACAGGCGTCCATCGATCTTGGTATGGCCGGTGAACAGCGCCGAGGCCACGCAGGCCTCGCCGAGCAGTTCGGCGGCGGTATCCGGGTACTCGGCGTGGGACAGGATCTCCTGCCAGGTAGCCTGCAGGCGCACGTGGACGCCGCGGACGCCGGCGTCGGGGAGCAGGAAGCGGATCAGGGAATCGGAGTTGGCGGTCATCGGCTCACATCGCGCGTAAACGGGGGCAGTTGCCGGATAATGCGCCGACAACCAGATAGAAGAAGGATGCACCAGTAATGGGGGCAGGGGGAGAGCAGCACAAGGTGGAAGCTGTCGTAGAAGGCCCGCGCCGCAGGCGCTGGAAACGGCTGCTGTGGCTGCCGGTGCTGCTGGCTGCTTTCAGCTGCCTGCAGGTCCTGGTGCTGCGGTTCATCGACCCGCCCGTGTCCATGGTGATGCTGTGGCGCTATGGCGAGGCGCTGGGCGAGGCCGATTGGTCCTATCGCCTGCATTACCAGTGGCGCGACCTTGACCAGATGGCGCCGAGCCTGCCGATTTCGCTGGTGGCCGCCGAGGACCAGCGTTTCCCCGACCACAACGGCTTCGACCTGCAGGCCATCGAGAAGGCCCGCGACCACAATGCCAAGGGCGGGCGACTGCGTGGCGCCAGCACGATCAGCCAGCAGGTGGCCAAGAACCTGTTCCTCTGGCAGGGCCGCAGCTGGATCCGCAAGGGGCTGGAGGTCTGGTACACCGTGCTGATCGAAGCGCTGTGGCCAAAGGAGCGCATCCTGGAGATGTACGCCAACATCGCCGAGTTCGGTGATGGCGTGTACGGAGCTCAGGCGGCGGCGCAGAAGTTCTGGGGCAAGGACGCGGCCAGGTTGAGCCCGGCCGATAGCGCGCGGTTGGCGGCGGTGCTGCCGGCACCGCGGCGCTACAACGCCGCAAAGCCAGGGCCGTACGTGCAGCGGCGCGCCGCCTGGATCCAGCGGCAGGCACGGCAGCTGGGCGGGGCCGCGTACCTTTCGGAAGAGTGAGCGCGCGCCGCCTGATCTACGGCCGGCGGCAACGTACAATCCGGGCATGACCCGCGAACGGCTCACTTTCGTCATCGCCGCCTACAACGAGGCCCTGGCACTGCCGTTGCTGCATCCGCGGTTGTGCGCGGTGCTCGACGCGCTGCCCGACATCGACGGCCACATTCTGTACGTGGACGACGGCAGCCATGACGGGACCTGGGAGGTGATCGCCCGCCTGGCCCAATCCGACGCGCGGGTCTCCGCGCTGAAGCTGTCGCGCAATTTCGGCAAGGAAGCCGCACTGACCGCTGGCCTGGACCTGGTGCGCGAAGGGGCGGCGATGATCCTGGATGCCGATGGCCAGGACCCGCCGGAGATTGTCCCGCAGTTCGTCGCGCGCTGGCGCGAGGGCCATGACAACGTCTATGGCACGCGCCTGGCGCGCGATGGCGAGGCCTGGATCAAGCGTGCCACGGCGGCGATCTTCTACCGCGTGATGGGGCGCCTTTCGCGTACGCCGATCCCGGCCGATACCGGGGATTTCCGCCTGCTGTCACCACGCGCGCTGAGTGCGCTGCGCGAGATGCGTGAGCGCCATCGTTTCATGAAGGGGCTTTTCAGCTGGGTGGGTTTCAAGCGCGTGGCGGTGCCCTATCACCGCCACGCACGCGTGGCCGGCACCAGCAAGTTCAGCCTGTGGCGGCTGTGGAACTTCGCCCTGGAAGGCATTACCGGGTTCTCGACCGTGCCTCTGCGCGCGGCGACCTACCTGGGGCTGGCAACCGCGGCGGTGGCCTTCGTGTTCGGCATGTGGGTGATCGTCAAGGCCGCGCTGTACGGCGACCGGGTGGCGGGCTGGCCGACGATGATGGCGGTGATCCTGTTCCTGGGCGGGGTGCAGTTGATCGCGCTGGGCCTGATCGGTGAGTACCTGGGGCGCCTGTACGAAGAGTCCAAGCAGCGGCCGTTGTACCTGGTTGACGCGTGGCTAGCATCCGCCGTGGCAGACTCGGCCCTGCAACCCACCCTCGGAGGGCAGGCAGATGACCACGGTACGGCAACTGTTGGACGGCAAGTCTCCTGAAGTACATGCGGTCGCGCCGGATGCGGCGGTGATCGATGCGATCCGGTTGATGGCGGAAAAGGGCATTGGCGCGGTCCTGGTGATGGACGGGCCGCGGTTGGTCGGGATCCTTTCGGAGCGCGATTACGCGCGCAAGATCGTGTTGCGTGATCGTTCTTCGCGCGATACGGCGGTGGCCGAGATCATGACGAAGCAGGTGGTGACGGTGTCGCCGGGCGAACAGGTGGAGCATTGCCTGCAGCTGGTGACCGACTACCGCATCCGCCACCTGCCGGTGGTGGAGGGCGCGCAGGTGCTGGGGGTGATTTCCATTGGCGACCTGGTGAAGTCGGTGATCGATGCGCAGCGCAGGGAGCTGGATCAGCTGCAGCAGTACATCGTGGCGGGATGAGTTTTTCGCTGGCGGGCCTGCGGCCCGCCGGCCCGCTTTTCGAAGCTCAAAGCCAAAGCAGCGCCTTCCTGATACGTTGGGAGGCGGAGGGTGCGGCTGGGCAGGGGCCTCCGCCTCTGGACACGTTCCCACGAGCGCGGTGCGTTTCAGTGCCGATCCCCCGCTCCTGGTAGATGCCAACCTTGGTTGGCATTGGCTTTTGATTCTGCTCTTTCTTTTGACTTTGAACTTCGCTCTCGTTCCGCGCGCGCGGAAACTGTCGGGAGTCGGAGCAAGGCGGCAGGCAGGACCGTGAGGCGCATGGATGCGCCGACCGAGCCTACAGGGACGTATTTACGGCGTGTCCTGCCTGTCGCCTTGCTCCGGCTCTACGCGCGGGAAGGGAGGCGCCGCGAACAACGCTGTAACCCTACTTCGCATACTGCCCACCGCAGTTGGCATCCTTGCCCGGCCCCGGTTCAATCGTAGCCAGCAATGCCGCCGGCGGCGCGATGCTGCCCAGTGCCAGGGCCACCGCGCCGCGAATACCCAACGCCTTGAAGTCAGGGCGGAACGACGGGTCCTTGAACGTGCCGCTGATATGCAACGGTGACCGCAGTACCAGGATGCTCTTGTCCTTCGGGCGCGGTTTCAGCAGCAGGTCCAGGGTCTCGTCGCGCAGGCTGACCGTGCCTTCGCCGATGAGGATGGTATCGGTGGTGTCCACCGCCAGTGCCTGGCTGGTCATCAGGCCGTCCTGCACACCGAAGTCGGCGAAGGCGCAGCGCAGCGGAATCTGCTTGTCACCGGTCACCAGGAACTTCAGTGATTCGGTGATATCCAGCCCGGCCAGTTCCATCACCAGGTTGCCGACATGGCCACGGCCCATCGCCAGCCCGACCTTGCCGCTGCTGCTGCCGAGCATGGCGGCGATCGAGTTGCCGTGCCCGCTCAGGTCCACTTCGCCGCCGATGCCGCCCTTGGCCTGCTCGGCCAGCTTCGCATCCGGGAAAAGCTGGCCCAGCTGCACGCCGCGTACGCTGGCCCTCAACGCAGTGCGAATCTGCGCCTGGCGTGCATCCATGCGGACCGTGCTGCGGATATCGCCGCCGGCCACGCCGAAGTTCAGCGGGTCCAGCCGCAGCACGCCGTCATCCAGCAGCAGGTGCGCGTCCATGTCGTCCAGTGGCAACGAGGGCGCGTTGATGCGGTGGGCCTTCCAGCGCACGTCGGCATCCATCGCACGCAGTTTGCCCAGATTGTAGGGCGTGTCGGGCAATACCCGGCTGCTGGCGGCGATGCGGGCGGCCTGTGCCTTTTGTTCCGCGTTCGCGGTTTCGCCGCCGCCGGTCTTCGGTGGCGCTCCCACGAAGCCGGCCAGGTCATCGAAGTCCAGGCGCCTGGATTCCAGTGTCGCGGTCAGCCGTGGACGGTCGCGTCCCACCTCGAACTGCAGGTTGCCAGCGAGGTCGCTGTCACCGACCTTGCCGGTGAAGCTGTCGTAGCGCCAGACGTTGTGGTCGCGCTTCAGCCGTCCGTCCAAGGCGTAGGGCGGTGAGGGCGGGATGGCAATGCCGAGCAGCGGGTACAGGTCCGACAGGTCCTGCCCGCTGAGTGCGAACTGCAGGTCGAACACCCGCAGCTGGAACGGATTGGTCAGCGTGCCACTGGCCACCGCGTGGGTAGCGCCGGCGCGACCGTCGAGGTGGATGCGGAACGGGTGGTCGCTGTCGGTCAGTTCCAGCGGTGATTCGGTTCCACCGCGCAGGGTGAACGGGTTGCCCTGCCAGTGGCCTTTGCCCTGCACCAGCAGCGGCGGCGAGGCATCGGCCTGTTTCGGCTGACCGCTGCGCACGCCCACGCGGATGTCAGTGCGGCCCAATGCATCGATGAACTGCAGCCGACCATCGTCGATGCGCAGGCGTTTGAGCTGCGGGCTTGTGCCGCCGGCGCTGTCACCGAGGAAGTCCCAGTTGCCCGGCTCGCCCTTGCGCGGGGCGGTTTCCAGCAGCACGTCCGGCCGGGTCAGGCGCACCTCGGGCAGCTGCACGCTGCCGCGCAGCAGGGGCCAGACCCGCACGTCGATCTCGACGCGGTCTGCGCTGGCCATCTCAGGTTGTTTCGCCCAGCTGGCATTGGCGAAGGTGATCGCATCGGCGCGGATCGTGCTGGTGCGGCCGAGGTCGACATCAAGGTTCCCGATGTGCAGCACTCGGCCGGTGCGTGCCTGCACCGCGCGCTCCACCGGTCCCTTGAACCAGTTCCAGTCCCACAACGCGAGCAGTACCAGGATCGCCGCCAGCAGGAAAACCAGGATCGTGAGCCAGCGCCGGCCTCGTGGGCCGGGGCGGCGGAGGCGCCAGCGGGGCGTGCGCCTTGCGGCAGGGGAGGCGGCAGCATTCACGCTGCCATGGTTGCCCTCTGTTCGTGGACAGGGCGCGAAGCGACCATGTGCATGGCGTGCACACGCCGCCCTCGAGCGGCCGTTTACAGCACCTGCATGGTGACCGCGACGAAGTGGCAGACGCTGCCGCCGATCACGAACAGGTGCCAGATGGCATGCGAGTACGGGATCGATTCACGGTGGTAGAAGTAGGTCCCCAGCGTGTACGACAGGCCGCCGGCGAACAGCCAGGTGAGGGTGCCGCCATCGATCGAGGCCCACATCGGCTTGATCGCCACGACCACCAGCCAGCCCATGGCGATGTAGATCACCGTTGAGAGCACCTTGAAACGGCCGGTGTAGAACAGCTTGAACACCACGCCGCCCAGCGCCAGCGCCCAGATCGCGGTGAACAGGCCCCAGCCCCACGGACCGCGCAGGCCGATCAGGGTGAACGGGGTATAGGTGCCCGCGATCAGCACATAGATCGCGCAGTGGTCGAATACCTTCAACCGGCCCTTGGCGACCGGATGCTGGATGGCGTGGTACAGCGTGGAGGCGGTGTACAGCAGCAACAGCGCGATACCGAACACGATCGCGCTGGCCAGCTGCCAGCCGTCGCCGTAGATCGCAGCCAGGGTGATCAACACCGCGCTGGCGGCCAGGGCGAATACCGCGCCCAGGCCATGGGTCAGGGCGCTGGCGATTTCTTCACGGATCGAAGCAATGGACGTCGTGGACATGGCGTAGGCATTGTTCGCGGGGAGGGGGACCCGCACCCCCTTATCATCGCCGCGATGGGCGATGCGTGCACGCCGGTCACCGTATGGTGGGTGAATGCCGGCCTTGCGTTGGCTGGGGTCAGAGCCCTTTCCTGCCGGAAAGGGATCCGACCCCGTGGCATCAGCCCACCGAAACGGTATGCGCCGCTTCGCGGGTGGCCGAGAAACGCACGTCCGGCGAGCGTTCCTGCGCCAGCTGCAGGTTGACCCGGGTCGGTGCCAGGTAGACCAGGTGGCCGGCTGCATCCAGTGCCAGGTTCAGCGCATTCTTCTCGCGGAACTCTTCCAGCTTCTTCTCGTTGCTGCAGTGGACCCAACGCGCGGTGGTCACGCTGACCGGCTCGAAGGTGGCTTCCACGCCGTACTCGTCCTTCAGGCGATAGGCCGCCACGTCGAACTGCAGCACACCCACCGCACCCAGGATCAGGTCGTTGCTGGTGAGAGGGCGGAAGAACTGGGTCGCGCCTTCTTCGGACAGCTGGGCCAGTCCCTTCTGCAGCTGCTTGAGCTTGAGCGGATCGCGCAGTCGCGCGCGGCGGAACAGTTCCGGGGCGAAGTTGGGGATGCCGGTGAAGGTGACCGCTTCGCCTTCTGTAAAGGTATCGCCGATGGAAATGGTGCCGTGGTTGTGGATGCCGATCACATCGCCCGGCCAGGCTTCGGCGGCGATCTCACGGTCGCTGGCCATGAAGGTCAGTGCGTTGGCCAGCTTCATTTCCTTGCCGGTGCGCACGTGAAAGGTCTTCATGCCAGCGCTGAAGCGGCCCGAGCAGACCCGCATGAACGCGACGCGGTCGCGGTGCTGCGGGTCCATGTTGGCCTGGATCTTGAACACGAAGCCGGTCAGCTTGTTCTCTTCCGGGGCGATCTCGCGGCCGGTCGTGGAGCGTGCCTGCGGCGACGGCGCATGCTCGACGAAGAAGTCCAGCAGCGGCTGCACGCCGAAGTTGTTCACGCCCGAGCCGAAGAACACCGGGGTCTGCTTGCCGGCGCGGTAGGCCTCCAGGTCGAACGGATGGCTGGCGCCCTGCACCAGTTCCAGCTCGTCGCGCAGGTCGGCCAGCATCTGCGCACCGATCTTCTCGGCCAGGCCGGGGGCGTCGATGGACGGGAAGATGGTCGAGTCCTGGCGGGTGAAGTTGCGGCCCGGCTCGTACAGGTGTACTTCGCCGGTCAGCAGGTGGACCACGCCCTTCAGGCGCTGGCCCATGCCGATCGGCCAGGTGACCGGCGCGCACTGGATGCCCAGCACGGTTTCCACTTCATCCAGCAGCTCGATCGGGTCCTTGCCCTCGCGGTCGAGCTTGTTGATGAAGGTCATGATCGGGGTATCGCGCAGGCGGCACACTTCCATCAGCTTGATGGTGCGCTCTTCCACGCCCTTGGCCACGTCGATCACCATCAGCGCCGAGTCCACCGCAGTCAGCACGCGGTAGGTGTCCTCGCCGAAGTCGGCGTGGCCGGGGGTGTCGAGCAGGTTGACGATCTTGTCTTCGTACGGGAACTGCATCACCGAAGAGGTGACGGAGATGCCGCGTTCCTTTTCCAATGCCATCCAGTCGGAGGTGGCGTGGCGGGCGGCCTTGCGGCCCTTGACCGAACCGGCCATCTGGATCGCGCCTCCGAACAGCAGCAGCTTTTCGGTCAGCGTGGTCTTGCCGGCGTCAGGGTGGGAAATGATGGCGAAGGTGCGGCGACGCGACGCTTCGTTGGCGACTTCGGACATGGCAGTGGCGCCCGCCCGGGGCGCTTTTCAAAGAGATAAGCGCCCGATTATACCGGCCGGGGCCGTTCAGCGCCCGATGCCGCCCTCGGCCTCGCCCTGGCGGGCGAACTGCAGCTGGCCCTGCTCGGCGAAGATGCGTGCCGGCACCGAACGCAGGCCCATGCCGCGGTTGACCTGCACCACGAAGTGCAGGTGCGGTGCGCTGCTGAAGCCGCTGTTGCCGGACAGGCCGATCGGCTGCCCGGCGCCCACCGCCTGGCCGCGACGCACGCGCATGCCGCCGGCCTGCAGGTGGCCGTACAGGGCCATGCTGCCGTCGCTGTGCAGCACGCGGATGAAGTTGGCGCGGGCACCATCACGTTCGCGGTCCTGGCCGTTGCCTCGGAAGCCATCCTGGATCTGCATCACCGTGCCCTCGCGCGCGGCCAGCACCAGTGTGCCCTCCGGCAGTGCGAAGTCGACCGCGTCGCGGTTTGCCTCGTCGTCGTGGCTGAACCGGCCCTGCGGCGCCTGGTCCACGCGCGGGCGTGCATCATCGAAGGGCAGGCGGTAGGCCACATCCTCGGCCTGTGCGGCGGGGTTGCCTGGTACCGACTGCAGGCGCAGGTCCAGCATCCGGCCGTTGACCGGCGCGGGGAGGTGGCCGACGACCAGACTGCTGTCGCCCTGTATCAGTGACTGCACCGGCAAGCCGTCGACCGGGTGCCCAGGGGCGGCGCGCAGTTCGATCTGCAACGGCCCGGCCAGCGTGTTGTCGATCCGGGCCTGCCACTGTTCGCCGATCGACTGCAGGCGCAGCTGGGCCATCGGAAGGGGGGCCTTCGCGTCCGCGCTGGCGGGGGCAGGCGCCTTCGGCAGCATCCCCCAGCCCTGGCGCCAATGGCTGGCGCCGGCAGAGGCGCTGGCCAGCAGCGGCAGGAGCAGGCAGGTCAAGGGCAGGCGTGGCATCAGCGGATTCAGGGAAACGGACCGTCCGGACTGTACCCGATCCTGAACGGAGCGACCGCGACGCCTCTCGCATACCTGTTGCGAAAATATTCATCGCTTTATCCGCATGAAGGGATTGACAGCGCCCGGAAGCGCTGGCATCGTGGCCTCACCATCGAGACCGGCAGAGGGACAGGCCCTTTGAAGCCGGGGCAGCCCGCGGATGCGAAAGCGTTCGCGTAGGTGCCAAATCCTGCGGGGACCGTGGCGTCCACCGAAAGATGGTTCGATCCATGCACCGCACGTGCATCTCGAACGCGAGCCCCGCGAAGGCTCGATGGCCGATTCCCCAACCGGATCCCGCCATGAGCTTCGCTGCCAGTGCCGCCGTTCGCCCCGAACCCTTTGTCCCCGTCAGCGTGCCGGTCGAAGACCGCGTGCATGCCGAGCGCGGTGAGTTCGCCGCGGTGCTGTCGATGCGTCACGCCGGCCCCAGCCCGGTGCGCCTGCGCTATGAGTGGGTCGGCCCGGCCAATGCGCCGGTGGTGGTGCTGGCCGGCGGCATTTCCGCCCATCGCCATGTGGCGTCCAACGCACAGTTCAGCGAGAAGGGCTGGGCCGAAGACCTGGTCGGCAGTGGTCGCACGCTGGATCCGCAGCAGTTGCGCGTACTGGCGTTCGACTTCATCGGGGCCGACGGTGCGTTGGACGTACCGATCGATACCGCTGACCAGGCCGATGCGCTGGCACTGCTGCTGGATCATCTGGGTATCCGCACGCTGAAGGCCTTCGTTGGTTACTCGTATGGCGCGCTGGTCGGTCAGCAGTTCGCGATCCGTCATCGAGCCCGGGTGCGCCAGCTGGTGCTGGCCAGCGGCGCGCATCGTCCGCACCCGTATGCCGCGGCCTGGCGCGCACTGCAGCGCCGCGCCGTCGCCCTCGGCCAACTGCAGTGCGGCGAAGACCACGGCCTGGCGCTGGCCCGGCAGTTCGCCATGCTCAGCTACCGCACCCCGGAAGAGTTCGGCGAGCGCTTCGACGCCGCGCCGGAAGTGATCAACGGCCGCGTGCGGGTCGCCGCCGAGGACTATCTGGACGCCGCCGGCGCGCAGTACGTCGCGCGCACGCCGGTGACCGCCTACCTGCGCCTGTCCGAATCGATCGACCTGCACCGCGTGGACCCCGCCGCCATCCTGCCGCCGACCGTGGTGGTCGCGGTGGAGGGTGACCGCCTGGTGCCGCTGGCCGACCTGGTCGGCCTGGTCGAGGGGCTGGGGCCGCGCGGAAGCCTGCGCGTGCTGCGCTCGCCCTATGGCCACGACGCCTTCCTCAAAGAAACCGATCGCATCGACGCGATCCTCGCCACCGCCTTCCGCACCTCTGGAGAGTCCGCATGAGCCTGCACGCCAACGAGCCGTCCTGTAGCCGCACCACTGCCGCCGTCCGTGCCGGCATCGATCGGGACACCGCGCATGGCGCGGTCACGCCGCCGATCGTGCTGTCGTCGAACTTCAGTTTTGAAGGCTTCGGCAACAAGCGCCAGTACGACTACACGCGCAGTGGCAACCCGACCCGCGACCTGTTGGGTGAAGCGCTGGCCGAGCTGGAAGGCGGTGCGGGCGGCGTGATCACCGCCACCGGCATGGGCGCGATCAACCTGGTGCTGAACGCGCTGCTTCAGCCGGGCGATACCCTGGTCGTGCCGCACGACGCGTACGGTGGCAGCTGGCGGCTGTTCAATGCGCTGGCGAAGAAGGGCCATTTCGAACTGGTCACCGCCGACCTGACCGATCCGCGCGCGCTGTCGCAGGCGCTGGCCACCCAGCCGAAGCTGGTGCTGGTGGAAACGCCGTCCAATCCGCTGCTGCGCATCACCGACCTGCGCTTCGTCATCGATGCCGCGCACAAGGCAGGTGCTCTGGTTGTGGTCGACAACACCTTCCTGTCGCCGGCCCTGCAGCAACCACTGTCGTTCGGCGCGGATCTGGTGCTGCATTCCACCACCAAGTACATCAACGGCCACAGCGACGTGGTGGGCGGTGCGGTCGTCGCGCGCGATCCGGCACTGCATGAGCAGCTGGTGTGGTGGGGCAACGCGCTGGGCCTGACGGGTTCGCCGTTCGATGCCTTCCTGACCCTGCGCGGCCTGCGCACGCTGGACGCGCGCCTGCGCGTGCATCAGGAGAACACCACGTCGATCGTTGCGCTGCTGGACCAGCATCCGGCGGTCGGCCGCGTCTATTATCCGGGTCTGGCCGATCACCCGGGCCACTCCATCGCTGCTCGCCAGCAGAGTGGCTTCGGCGCGATGCTGTCGTTCGAACTGGCGCGCTGCGCGGGTGATGATCCGCACGCGGCGGTGCGCGCGTTCGTCGATGGCCTGCGCTGTTTCACGCTGGCCGAATCGCTGGGCGGCGTCGAAAGCCTGATCGCGCATCCCGCCACCATGACCCATGCGGCGATGACCGCCGAAGCGCGTGCCGCGGCCGGCATCAGCGAAGGCCTGCTGCGCCTGTCGGTTGGCATCGAGGCCGAGCGTGACCTGTTGGCCGATCTCGGCGCCGCGCTGCAGCGTGCCGAAGCGGTGATTGATGCGGCTGCGCGCCGCAAACAGGTGGTGGATGCATGAGCGCGCTCGCCGCAGAAATTCCTGCTCTGGGCGTGGGACGCCTGGCGCTGCTGGGCACCGGCACGGTCGGCTCGGCCTTCGTACAGCGTTACCAGGCATTGCGGGCGCGTGGGCTGGAACTGCCCAGCGTGCAGTGGCTGGCCAATTCACGCACTGCGCTGGAGATCGATCGTGACCTGGCCTTGCCGCTGGAACTGGCACGGCGTGCACCGCGCGATGGCCAGAGTTCGCCACCGTGGGCGAGTGCCGAAGGACTGGAGCGTGGCGACGTGGTGGTCGACGCCACCGCCAGCGAAGACGTGGCCGCGCGCCACGTGCAGTGGCTGGCGCGGGGCGTGCATGTGGTGACCGCCAACAAGCTGGGGCGTGGTGCGCAGCTGGCCCGCGCGCAGGCCATTGCGGAAAGCTGTGCCGACAGTGGCGCACGCTATGGCGACAGCGCGACGGTGGGCGCGGGCCTGCCGCTGTTGAGCAGCCTGCGTGCACTGGTGGCCGGTGGCGATCACATCCATGCCATCGAAGGCGTGCTGTCCGGTTCGCTGGCGTGGCTGTTCCATCGTTATGACGGCCAGTCGCCGTTCTCGGCGGCGGTGCGCGAGGCGCTGGCTGCCGGCTACACCGAGCCGGATCCGCGCCTGGACCTTTCCGGTGAAGACGTGCGTCGCAAGCTGCTGATCCTGGCCCGCAGCAGCGGGTTGGCGCTGGATGCGTCGCAGGTAGAGGTGGATTCACTGGTGCCTGAAGCGCTGGCAGCGCTGCCGCTGGAGGATGCGGTGGCGACGCTCGAGCAGCTGGATGCGCCGTTGCAGGCGCGCTGGCAGCAGGCGCATGACAATGGCCGCGTGCTGCGTTTCGTTGGCCGTGTCGATGGCGAGGGTGCGCAGGTGGGCCTGCGTGAGTTGCCTGCCGATCACCCGTTGGCGCAGGGCGCGGGCACCGACAACCGCGTGGCCATCCACAGCGATCGCTATCACCGCCAGCCGTTGTTGATCCAGGGCCCGGGCGCGGGCGCGGAAGTCACCGCCGCCGCGCTGCTGGATGACGTGTTGCGGATCGTCGGCTGATCGCACTGCTTCTGTAGAGCCGAGCCCATGCTCGGCTGCTACTGGCCAGATCCCTCTTGCTGGATAAGCCGAGCATGGCTCGACTCTACAGGGGAGGGCTGCCGTTCAATGCGCCTTCAATGCCTTCAGCAACGCCGCGTTGAACTGCTTCGGGTCCTGCACCTGTGGCGAATGGCCCAGTTCGGCGAACTCGATCAGCGTCGCGCCGGGAATCGCCGCGGCTGCCGCCTTCCCGAGCACCGGATAGTTGCCCAGCGTCGCCTTCACCGCTGGTGGCGCCAGGTCGCGACCGATCGCGGTGCGGTCCTTCTGGCCGATGAACAGCGTGGTCGGCACCTGAACATTCTTGAGTTCGTAGACCACCGGCTGGTTGAACACCATGTCCGAGGCCAGCGCCTGGCTCCATGCAACGGCCTGCTTGCCCTGGCCTTCGTACATGCCCGACTGCATCCGCGCCCACGGTTCATATGCCGGCTTCCATTTGCCGTCGTAGTACACATCCAGCTGGTAGCGGCGGATGCTGTCATAGCTGATGTTCATTTCGCCGGCGTACCACGCGTCCACGCTGCGCCAGGGAACACCCAGCGCCTTCCAGTCTTCCAGCCCGATCGGGTTGACCAGTGACAGGCTGCGCAGGTCCTGCGGGAACATCAGCGCGTAGCGCACCGCCAGCATGCCGCCCATCGAATGACCGACCAGGTGCACCGGGACATCACCCAGTTGCAGCTGTTGCAGCAGGGCATGGGTGTTGGCGGCCAGCTGCGCGAACGAATACTGGTAACGCTCGGGCTTGCTGGATTTGCAGAAGCCCACCTGGTCCGGGGCGATCACCCGATAGCCGGCGGCAACCAGTGGCTTGATCGATTCCTTCCAGGTGGCGGCACAGAAGTTCTTGCCGTGCAGCAGCACCACCACGCCGATGGGTGCCTTCTTCGGCGCGATGTCGAGGTAGGCCATTTCCAGCGGCTGCCGCTGCGATTCCAGCGCGAAGGTCTTCACCGGATAGCCGTAGTCGAAACCCTCCAGCCGCGGCCCGTAAGTGGGCGCGGCCAGCGCAGGCAGTGGAAGGCAGGTAAGCAGGGCGGCAGCGATCACGCGCATGGGGCGGTCCTGGATAGGGGAGCCCCGAGCCTAACCGGAACGCAGTGACGGTGTCGTCCGACCGGGCAAGGGCGACGAGGTAGAGTCGACTGGGTAGAGTCGACTGTTAGTCGACTACCTTCCCCACAACGAGCGAAAATCCCGCGCTGCGCGCGATAGTCGACCAACGGTCGACTCTACCTGTGGCCCGGCGCCATCGCGCCGGGACCGGTCGACCTCAACACTCGATGACGTTCACCGCCAGGCCGCCACGGCTGGTTTCCTTGTACTTGTCCTGCATGTCGCGGCCGGTATCGCGCATGGTCTTGATCACCTTGTCCAGCGACACCTTGTGCTTGCCGTCGCCACGCATCGCCATGCGCGAGGCGTTGATCGCCTTCACCGCGCCCATCGCATTGCGTTCGATGCAGGGGATCTGCACCAGGCCGCCGATCGGGTCACAGGTCAGGCCGAGGTTGTGTTCCATGCCGATTTCCGCGGCATTCTCGATCTGGCTCGGGTTGCCACCCAGCGCCGCGACCAGGCCACCGGCCGCCATCGAGCAGGCTACGCCCACTTCGCCCTGGCAGCCCACTTCGGCGCCGGAGATCGAGGCGTTTTCCTTGTACAGGATGCCGATCGCCGCCGAGGTCAGCAGGAAATCGAACACACGCTGCTCGTTGGCACCGGGGCAGAAACGGTCGAAGTAATGCAGCACCGCCGGCAGCACGCCGGCAGCGCCGTTGGTCGGCGCAGTCACCACGCGACCACCGGCGGCGTTCTCTTCGTTCACCGCCAGCGCGTACAGGTTGACCCAGTCCAGCGTGGTCAGCGGATCGCGCATCGCTGCTTCCGGCTTCGACGACAGCTCGCGGTACAGCGCCGGTGCACGACGGCCGACCTTCAGGCCACCCGGCAGCACGCCTTCCTCGCGGATGCCGCGCGCCACGCACGACTGCATCGCACTCCAGATCTCGCGCAGGTTGGCGCGGATCTCGTCTTCGCTGCGCCAGCACTTCTCGTTCTCGAACATCAGCTGGGCGATGCTCAGGCCGCTGCGCGCCGTCTGCGCCAGCAGCTCGTCGCCGCTCTTGAACGGGTAGGGCAGCGGGGTCTCGTCGGGCACGATGCGGTCATCGGCCGCGTCGTCCTGGTTGACCACGAAGCCGCCACCGACCGAGTAATAGTCGCGGGTGGCGATCACCTCGTCCTCGGCGTTGTACGCGGTGAAGCGCATGCCGTTGGTGTGGTACGGCAGCTTCTGGCGCTTGTTCATGCCGAGGTCGCGCTTCTCGTCGAAGGCGATCTCGTGCTGGCCCATCAGCTGGATGCGCTTGCTGCTGCGGATGCGCTCCAGGGTGGCCGGAATGATGTCCGGATCGATCAGGTTCGGCCGCTGGCCTTCCAGGCCCAGCAGGATCGCCTTGTCGGTGCCATGGCCGCGGCCGGTCAGCGCCAGCGAGCCATAGACATCGGCGCGGATGCGCGCGACTTCGTTCAGGCGACCCGGGTCAAGCAGCCAGCGATGGATGAATCGCTCGGCGGCCTTCATCGGCCCGACGGTGTGCGAGGAGCTCGGGCCAATGCCGATCTTGAAAACGTCGAACGTGCTGACAGCCATGGTTGCCGTACTGCGGGTACCGGAGGAGACCGCTATTCTAGCGGTTCATGCCGCACTTCCATGGCTGCGGCGCAGCATTTCGGCAGAGGGAGCAAAACCGGTGTTGACCCTGTTCCAGCGCGATGACTGCCACCTGTGCGACATGGCCCTGGCCGAGCTGGCCAAGGCGCGGGCACCGGAGTTCGAATCGGTGTTCCTGGATGACCAGCCTGCGCTGGAAGCGCGCTACGGCGCGCGGGTGCCGGTGCTGCGCGACGAGCGCGGCGACCGTGAGCTGGACTGGCCGTTCGACGCGGCCACGGTCCAGGCCTGGCTGGCCGTCGATCGGTAGTGCCGGCCGCTGGCCGGCAACCCCGCGATGCCCGGTGATGCCGGCCAGCGGCGAGGCCGGCGAGCGCGTGTGGGGCCCAACCTGCCGCAACCTGGCCTGCCTGG
>NZ_JACIUW010000036.1:0-17270 GCF_014145825.1 Stenotrophomonas sp. I18B00994
GGCCAAGGGCAAAGCGAGCAAGGTGGCGCTCGTGGCGGTCATGCGCAAAATGCTGGTGATCCTCAACGCCCGTAAGCGAGACGCCGAGGTGGCCCTCGGCTGCCCCTGACAAGACAGTTGCTACTGGAGCGTCCAGGCGCTACAGCACGCTCGTCGGCCGGGCGCCGAATAAAGTGCAATCAGCGTGCCCAACGCGCTTCGATCGCGAACCGTCCACTCCCCACTGCGGCAATCCACAACAGCAACACACCCAGCGGCACTTCGCTCAGGTAGAAGAACCAGCTCAACCAATCCGGCACGCTCAGTCCCGCAGGAATGCGCGCGATGCCATCGGTCAGCGCTGCCACCGCACAGATCCCCGCCAGCAGCAGGGCCGAAGGCCGGCTGAGCAGGCCCAGCACCAGCAGGCCGCCCGCAATCCATTCAATGCCGCCGAGCACCGGCGCACTGAACACCGGGAACGGGATCCCCGCATCAACCAGCGTATGCACCATGCGTTCGCGGCCCGCATCGGTGAACACCTTGTTCCAGCCGGACACCCAGAACATCACCCCGGCGACGATGCGGGCGATCAACAGCAGGAACGCTTCCACGCCGTGACGCGGCGGCGGCACCGCAAACAGGCAACGCCAGGAGGGCATGGCAACTCCGGAAGTCGAGATCATCCATCGGAGTGTGCCGGTTATGGGCCTGCTCGCAGATGAAGCAATCCGGTCCATTTGCGACAGCCTGCTCTTGTGGAGTCGAGCCCTGCTCGACTGCCTCATGCATCGGAGCAGCAGCCGAGCAGGGCTCGACTCTACAAAAGGCGTGCGTCGGCCAGCAGAAGCTCGATTTCCTCCACCTGCACCACCGGCACCTGCCACGGATGATGCGGCACGATGCCCTGTTCGAAGATGCGCTGCAGCCGCTGCGGATCTCGCGGCAGGCAGAATTCCAGGCGTACGCTGTCGACCACTTCGGTGCGCCCCGCCTCACCCTGCACGGGCGACGCACCCACGCGCGGGCGGAACTGTTCGAACCCCGGCGCCGACCACCACATACCGTGCTCGTAGTCGCCGGCCGCCAACGCATCCACCGCCAGGATGCCCTGCTTCACAGCGCCCAGTGCTGCCGACGGCACGAAAACCACCACGCGGTACAGCGGCAGGCGTTGCATCGGGCAGCCTTACGGGTACAGCAGGCGCTTGCTCCAGCGCCCTTCGGCGCCGGCTTCATAGCACCAGCGTTCGTGCAGGCGGAACTGCGCGCCGTACCAGAACTCGATGCGGTCGGGCACCACGCGCAGGCCACTCCAGCCCTCCGGGCGCGGCACATCCTTGCCCTCGAAGCGGGCTTCGACCTCGGCCACGCGCGCATCGAATTCCTCGCGCGTTGCCAGCGTCTTCGACTGCTGCGAGGCCCACGCGCCGATCTGGCTCATGCGCGGGCGGCTGGCGAAATAGGCATCGGCTTCGGCATCGGCAACCTGCTCGACACGGCCTTCAATGCGCACCTGGATACCGGCCTCGCGCAGGCTGCGCCACAGGAACAACAGCGCGGCCTGCGGATTGGCCTGCAGTTCCTGGCCCTTGTGGCTGTCCATGTGGGTGTAGAACACGAAACCACGCTCGTCGAACGCCTTCAGCAGCACGGTACGTGCCGAGGGACGGCCGTGCGTATCGGCAGTGGCCACGGTCATCGCGTTCGGCTCGACCTCGCGGCTCTGTTTGGCTTCTTCGAACAGGCCGGCAAACGTGGACAGGGCTTCGGCGTACAGGTCGCTCATGATTGCGTTCTTCTCACACGGATTGGGCTATTGTGGCTGCATGGCCGCTGCTGCGTATATGCCCCAGGTGAAAGGATTCCCCGAAACATTGGCCGAACAGGTGCTGGACGATGCACTGGGCAACGCTGCAGCGGTTCCAGTATTGGCGATCAGCGGCCTGCAGGGGAGCGGCAAATCGACGCTGGCCGCGCAGGTGGTGGCGCGCGCCCAGTCGCGCGGCCTGAACGCCGCCACGCTGTCCATCGATGATGTCTACCTGACCCGCGCACAGCGGCAGCGTCTGGCCCGCCAGGTGCACCCGCTGCTGATCACCCGAGGCCCGCCGGGCACCCATGACCTGCCGTTGGCCCATGCAGTGCTGGACGCCGTGGCCACACGCCAGCCCTTCGCGATGCCTCGCTTCGACAAGCTGGCCGATGAACGCCTGCCCGAAGCGCACTGGCCGCAGCTGCAACGACCGCTGGACCTGCTGGTCTTCGAAGGCTGGTTCCTGGGCACCCCCGCGCAGGATGACGACGCGCTGGACAGCCCGTTGAACGCACTGGAGCGCGAAGCCGACGCCGATGGTCGCTGGCGGCGCTGGTGCAACCAGGCGCTGGCCCGCGACTACCCGGCGCTGTGGCAGCGCTGCGACCGCCTGTGGTTCCTGCAGCCGCCGGATTTCTCGGTGGTACCGCGCTGGCGCTGGCAGCAGGAGCAGAACCTGCAGGCCGCGCAGCCGGGCCGGCACGGCATGAGCCGGCCACAGCTGGAGCGCTTCGTGCAGTACTACGAGCGGGTCAGCCGCCAGGCGCTGCATGCCCTGCCCGCCATGGCCGACCACGTGGTGGTGCTGGACGGCCAGCGACAGGTGCAGGACGTGCGCTGAGCGCGCCTATTCCACCAGGAAGGTCACCCGCAGGTTGACCCGCCATTCGGTTATTTCGCCGCTGCCATTGGTCACCACCTTGGTCTCGTTCACCCAGGCGCCCTGGATGCCCTTGACCGTCTCGGAGACCTTCTTCAGACCGCTGCGCACGGCGTCCTCCACGCTTTTCGGCGAGGAGGCGGTGATTTCGATGACCTTGGCGACCGTCATGGCCTGTACTCCGGCTGGCGCGGGAGACCCCGCAGGAACGCCTACCCTGACGTGAAGAACGTAAAGGCCAGGGCACGGAGGTGTTAGCATCACAGGGCATGAATCCTGCTCCGAACCTGATCCTGATCGGCCCGATGGGCGCCGGCAAAACCTGCATCGGCCGCCGCCTGGCCGAGCGCTTCACGCTGGACTTCGTCGATGTCGACCAGGCCATCGTCGATGCCGCCGGCGCCAGCATCCCGACCATTTTCGAGCACTCCGGCGAAGCCGGCTTCCGCAGCCATGAACGCGAGGCGCTTGCCCGCGTGCTGGAAGGTCGCGGCCAGCTGGTCTCCACCGGTGGCGGCGCGGTGCTGGAACCTGGCAACCGCGCGTTGATCGCCCAGCGCGGCTTCGTGGTCTACCTGCGGGTCAGCGTGACCGCGCAGCTGGAACGCCTGGCCCGCGACAAAGGCAGGCCGCTGCTGCAGCGCCCGGATCGTGAGCAGGTGCTGCACGATCTGGCCGCGCACCGCGACCCGCTGTACCGCGAACTGGCCGACATCACCCTTGATACCGACCCGTACACCGCTGCCGACGCGACCGCCCACCTGGTGGTCAAGCTGGCCACGCAATGGCAGCGCCAGGACCTGACCCCATGACTTCCCCCGCCCTGCTGCAGGTCGCCGTCGGCGGCGACCGCCCTTACTCCATCACCATCGGCGCCGGTGCGCAGGCCGACGGCACCGCGCTGGCCTCGCATGTGCGTGGCCGCCACGTGCTTTTGCTCAGCGACAGCGAAGTGGCCCCGCGCTATCTGGATGCCGTGAAGCAGACCCTTCTGACCGCACGCCCCGACCTGATCGTCGGCGAGCATGTGCTGGCCGCGGGCGAAGCCTCCAAGACGCTGGCTGAATTCGGCCGTGCGATCGAAGCGCTGGCCGCGCTCGGCGCCACCCGCGACGCCTGCGTGTTCGCCCTCGGCGGCGGCGTGGTCGGTGATCTCGCCGGCTTCGCCGCGGCCTGCTGGATGCGCGGCGTGGACTGCGTGCAGCTGCCGACCACCCTGTTGGCGATGGTCGATTCGTCGGTGGGCGGCAAGACTGCGGTCGACATCCCGGCCGGCAAGAACCTGGTCGGCGCGTTCCATCCGCCGCGCGCGGTGATCGCCGATACCCGCGTGCTCGCCACCCTGCCGCCGCGCGAGCTGCGTGCCGGCCTGGCCGAAGTGGTGAAGTACGGCGCGCTGGCTGATGCCGTGTTCTTCGAATGGCTGCAGCAGCATGCCGATGCGCTGCTGGCCGGCGACGATGCGGTACTGGCCGAAGCCATCGCGCGAAGCTGCCGGCACAAGGCCGCCATCGTCGAGCGTGATCCGTTCGAGAAGGGCGAGCGCGCCCTGCTCAACCTCGGCCATACCTTCGGCCATGCCATCGAGACCGAGCAGGGCTACTCGGCCCCGGGCCGCGATGCACTGAACCACGGCGAGGCGGTGGCGGTGGGCATGGTGCTGGCCGCGAAGCTGTCCACCGATCTGGGCCTGGCCGACGATGCCGATCGCGCACGCCTGCAGGCGCTGCTGGAACGGCTCGGCCTGCCGGTGTCGATCCCGGCCGGGCTGGACCCGCAGGCCCTGCTCGGCCGCATGCGGCTGGACAAGAAGAATGTGGCCGGCCGTCTGCGCCTGGTGCTGTGGCGCGGCATGGGCCGCGCCGAAGTGGTGCCGGACGTAGATGAGGCGGCGGTGCTGAAGGTGCTGTCGGCCCGGTAGTGCCGGCCGCTGGCCGGCAACGTCAGCAACGAGGAAGCCCGCCAGCCGCCGGCACGACCGCGTTGCGGCCGGGGTCACCCTGGCCCCGCTACAATCGGCCCATGCACGTCTACCTGCAACATCCCGATGCCGGTGCGCAGGCACCGCGCTTCCTGCGCCTGAGCCTGCAGCCGGACCTGTTCGGCGGCTGGGAGCTGCTGCGCGAGAGCGGCCGCGTCGGCAACCGCTCGCAGCTGCGGCGCGAGCTGTTCCTGCAGGCTGACGAAGCCCGTCATGCCTTCGAGAAGGCCCGCGATGCCGAACTGCATCGCGGCTTCCAGATCCTCTCGCACGGCGACTGACGCCGCTGCCAACTTTCGTCCAAGGAATGCCCATCGTGACCAGCCCTCTCCGCAACGATCGCCTGCTGCGCGCCCTGCGCCGCGAACCGGTGGACTGCACCCCCGTCTGGCTGATGCGCCAGGCCGGCCGCTACCTGCCGGAGTACCGCGCAACCCGGGCCAAGGCCGGCAGCTTCCTGGCCATGGCCAAGAACCCGGAGATCGCCTGCGAAGTCACGCTGCAGCCGCTGCGCCGATTCCCGTTGGACGCAGCCATCCTGTTCTCGGACATCCTCACCATTCCCGATGCGATGGGCCTGGAGCTGTACTTCGTTGAAGGCGAAGGCCCGAAGTTCCGCCATCCGGTGCGTGACGAAGCGGCCATCGCCCGGCTGGCGGTACCGGACATGGAGCAGGACCTGGGCTATGTGATGGACGCAGTGCGCCTGATCCGTCGGGAGCTGGACGGCCAGGTACCGTTGATCGGCTTCTCCGGCAGCCCCTGGACACTGGCCTGCTACATGGTGGAAGGCGGCGGCAGCAAGGATTTCGCGCGCATCAAGGCAATGGCGCTGAACCATCCGCAGGCCCTGCACCGCCTGCTGGAGGTCACCACCGACGCGGTGATTGCGTACCTGGGCGCGCAGCGCGCGGCCGGTGCGCAGGCGCTGCAGGTGTTCGACACCTGGGGCGGCGTGCTGTCGCCGGCCATGTACCGCGAGTTCTCGCTGCGCTACCTGCAGCGCATCGCCGAGGGCCTGGAGCGCGGCGAAGGCAGCGAGCGCACGCCGCTGATCCTGTTCGGCAAGGGTACCGGCCTGCACTTGGAAGCGCTGTCGCAGACCGGCGCCGATGCACTGGGCCTGGACTGGACGCTGGACCTGGACGAGGCGATGCGCCGCACCGGTGGCCGCGTCGCGCTGCAGGGCAACCTCGACCCGACCACGCTGTACGCCTCGCCGGATGCGATCGCCGCAGCCGCAGCGCGGGTGCTCGACACCTACGCCGCCGGCAACGGCGGTTCGCGCGAGGGCCATGTGTTCAACCTCGGCCACGGCATGTCGCCGGACATGGACCCGGCCCACGTGCAGGTGCTGGTCGACGCGGTGCACGCGCACAGCCAGCGCTGAGCATTCGGCATACGGTTGCGGCGCGATGTTGATCGCGCCGTGACCCACAGTGCGCGATCATGGCATCCCCCACGCTGCACCGGCCGCACCCCATGTCCACATCGCCATCGACCTACAACCGCCAGCGCCCCCTGCTGTGGCTGGTGTCCTTGGCGATCTTCATGCAGATGCTGGACTCGACCATCGTCAACACGGCATTGCCGGCGATGGCGGCCAGCCTGGGCGAAAGCCCGCTGCAGATGCAGTCGGTGGTGTTCAGCTACGCGCTGGCGGTGGCCACCTTCATTCCCGCCTCGGGCTGGATCGCTGACCGCTACGGCACCCGTCGCACCTTCCTGGTGGCGATCATTCTGTTCACCCTCGGCTCGCTGGCCTGCGCGCTGGCCCAGCACCTGCACCAGCTGGTCGGTGCGCGCGTGCTGCAGGGCATCGGCGGCGCAATGCTGCTGCCGGTCGGCCGGCTGGCAGTGATGCGATCAGTGCCGCGCGAGGATTTCCTGCGCGCGATGAGCTTCATCGCCATCCCGGCCCTGGTCGGCCCGCTGATCGGCCCCACGCTGGGCGGCTGGCTGGTGGAGATCGCCTCGTGGCACTGGGTGTTCCTGATCAACCTGCCGATCGGCGTGATCGGATTCATCGCCGCGATGAAGATCATGCCCGACCACTACGCCAGCCATCGCACCCGTTTCGACCTGCGTGGCTACATCATGCTGGCCTTCGCGATGGTGGTGCTGTCACTGGCACTGGACGGCATCTCCGGACTGGGCACGCCACACGCGTTGGTGATGCTGATGACCGTTGCAGGGCTGGCGGCGCTGGTGGGTTACTGGCTGCACGCTGCCAATTCGACGGCGCCGTTGTTCTCGCTGGCGCTGTTCCGCGTACCCAGCTACCGCATCGGCATTCTCGGCAATCTTTTCTCGCGCATCGGCAGCAGCGCCATGCCGATGCTGATCCCGTTGCTGCTGCAGGTCGGCCTGGGCCTGGGCCCGATGAACGCCGGCCTGATGATGGTGCCGGTGGCAGCCGCCGGCATGGTCTCAAAGAAACTGGCGGTGAAGCTGGTGGAGCGCTACGGCTACCGTCGCGTGCTGATGGTCAACACCGTGCTGGTGGGCCTGGCGATGGCCAGCTTCATCCTGATGACACCCGGCCAGCACCTGGCCTGGCGCCTGTTGCAGCTTGCGTTCTTCGGCGCGGTCAATTCGCTGCAGTTCACCGTGATGAACACCGTGACCCTGCGCGATCTGGACCGTGAGTTCGCCAGTTCCGGCAACAGCCTGCTGTCGATGGTGATGATGCTCGCCGCCGGCTTTGGTGCTGCTGCGGCCGGCAGCCTGCTGGCCGCGTTCGGCAACCACCTGGACAGCAACAGCGCCACCGCCGCGCTGCATGCCACGTTCCTGTGCGTGGGCGCGATCACCCTGACCTCGACGATGATCTTCTGGCAGCTGCCCGATACCAAGCCGGAGCCACGGCAGGTCGAACACGTTGCGGAGTGAGGGTGCTTCGGCAGGGCCTGCGGCCCTGTACCTGCAGAGGCTTCAAGCCAAGGCAACAGCCGAAGCAAAAGCTGGCGTCCTGAGGGATGGCGGGGTGGATCCGGTTGCGGGAGACGCCGTAAACCCATCCCTGGGGGCTTGGCCGCGGCATCCATGCCGCGGACACTCCCGCAACCGGACCCACCCCGCCTTCGACAGAATTCTGCGATCTGCAGTAGATCCACGCCATGCGTGGATGCTTTTCGATCTCAATTCGACATATTCGATCTCGATGAAGATTCATCCACGCATGGCGTGGATCTACCCGATCGCGAAAATCTGTCAGAGGTGGGGCGGTGTGGGCTTGCAGGACCGTTGGCGCCATGGATGGCGCCATCGAGCCCCCATGGACGGGTTTACGGCGTGTCCTGCAAGCCCACACCGCCCCACCACCCACGGAATGCCTACTTTTGCCGTTGCTGTTGCCTTGGCTTGAAGCCTCTGCAGGTGCAGGGCTGCAAGCCCTGCAATAAACCCTACCTGCCCATCGCCCTGGCGATCGCTTCCACCAGCAGTTCACCGGTCACCGGCTTGCGCAGGAAACCACCGATGCCGGCCGCTTCCACCTGCTGCTGAAGGTCCGGATCGGTCCGTGCCGTCACGGCGAGCAGTGGCAGCATGTAGCCTTGGTTGCGCAGGTGCTGGGCCAGCTCGAAGCCGCTCAGGCCCGGCAGGTCCAGATCCAGCAGGCCGACGTCGAAATCCCCTGCGCTGATCTCGCGCAGTGCCGCCAGCGCATGGCCCGCATGCACCACTTCATGGCCGCGCGCACTCAACAGCCCGCGCACCACATCAGCCACGGTTGCATCATCCTCGACCAGCAGCACGCGCAATGGCGGCATGTTGGCCGCATCCTCGCGGTGCACTTCGCCCTCGGACTCTGCATTGGCATCGACCACCAGCGGCAACGGCAGGGTCACGCCAAAACACGTGCCGCGGCCGAGCTGGCTCTCCACCTGGATACGCCCCTGCATCGCCTGCGCCAGTTCGCGGCAGATCGCCAGGCCCAGGCCGCTGCCGCCGTACTGCGCCGCGGTGCGGGCGCCATCGGCCTGCTCGAAGCGGCGGAACAGGCGCTGCTGCTGTTCCTGGCTGATGCCCGGCCCGGTGTCGCGCACTTCGAAATGCAACGCGCGCAGCTCGCCGTCGCTGCGCGCATGCAGGGTGATGGTTCCGCGGCTGGTGAACTTGACCGCGTTGGAGAGCAGGTTGAGCAGGATCTGCCTTACCCGCATCGCATCGCCGGTCGCCTGCAGGCCAGGCGGCAACTGGTTGTCGAGGGTGAAGCGCAGGCCCTTCTGCGCTGCCAGCGGTCCCATCAGCGCGGCCAGGTCCTGCAGCAGGCAGCTCAGCGCGAACGGCTTGGACTGCAGCTCCAGCCGTCCGGATTCGATCCGTGCCAGGTCCAGTGCATCGTTGACCAGGTGAAGCAGGTGTTCGCCGGCGTGCCGGATCGACTGCGTGTAGCCGCGCTGCTGCGGGTCCAGCGGCGAGGCCAGCAGCAGTTCGCTCATGCCGAGCACACCGGTCATCGGCGTGCGGATTTCGTGGCCGAGATTGGCCAGGAAGCGGGTCTTGGCCGCCGAGGCCTGTTCGGCCAGTTCCTGTTTATGCAGTGCCAGCTGATAGGCATGGCGCCGCTGCAGGCGACGGCGATACAACCAGGCAAACCAACTGGTCAGCAGAAGCGCGATCGAGGCCAGCACCAGCAGCCCGGACAGGCTGCGCCACCACGGTGGCTGTACACGGAATTCCAGGCTCTGCACCCGCGACCAGACATGGTCGGCCGAGCGCGCCTGTACCTCCAGGCGGTAGCTGCCCGGCGGCAGGCGCGAGAACAGGCGCTCACCAGCCGGCCCCACTTCCACCCAATCGGGGTCGTAGCCGGCCAGGCGGTAGCGGTAGCTGTTGGAGGCCGAATCGGCGAATGACAACAATCGCGCGACGATGCGCAGGTCACGGTCACCATCGGCAATCTGCAAGGGCGTGTCGTGGGTCAGGTCGAGTACCTGCTCGTTGCGGCGGACTTCGACCCGTTCGATCACCAACGGCGCCCGCCGCACCGACGGCCGCACCTGTTCCGGGTCGAACACCACCACGCCGGCCGGGGTACCGGCCACCAGATGGCCATCGCCGGACATCGTCAACGTGTGCTCGCGGAACTCCTGGCTGGGCAGGCCGTCGTGCACGCCGTACAGGCGCACGCTCTGGCCGTCGGCGCCAACCCGGACCAGGCCGCGCGCACTGGTGGCCCAGGCCACGCCCTGTGCATCGACCACCAGCCCGGAGGCGGAGATTGCCGGGTAGCCCTGCTCCGCGCCGACCACGGCCTGCCGTTCAAGCCGGCCCTGGCTCCAGCGGTAGCGCGACAGGCGGCCATCCTCCGACAGCCAGACCTGGCCATCGCGGCCCACGTGCAACGCATGGATCGCGGTCGCCGGCGCGCCCGGCACCGGCTGGAAGCGCTCGCTTTCCGGCAGCCACTGCAGCAGGCCACGGCTACTGGCCAGCCAGATGTGGTCCTGCGGCCCGCATTCCACATCCAGGTTGAGCTGGCCCTGCTGCAGGCCGCGCTGGCCGTTTTCCAGCTGGCGGCGCAGGCGACCGTCGAGGTCACGCTGCTGCAGGCCTGCAGGCAACATCAACCATAGACTGTCGCCGTCACAGGTCATCATCGACTCGATGACCCCTTCCATGGTCGCGTCGGCCCCGGCATCACGGCCCCAGCGACGTAGCTCACGTCGCTTCGGGTCATAGCGCAGCAACGCATCGGTCGAGCCGATCCAGACCTGGCCACGGCGATCCTCGCGTACCGAGGACAGCCAGTACATGCCATTGACCCAGGTGCGGTGCTGCTCGATCTTGCCGGTCCTGGGATCGAACCGGTCCAGCGCGCCGTGGCTGCCGACCGTCCAGATGCCGCCATTGCTGGAAGGGCTGGTGCCGAGCACGAAGGCATTGCGCAGCGAACCGGTGTCGTCCTCCAATCGCGACAGCACCGAGAACTGCCACCAGCGCGGCAGCAGGTGCCACAGGCCGGCATTGGTACTGGCCAACCAGATGCCGCCTTCGCGGTCCTCGTAGGCGCCCGTCCAGTTCGGCCGCACCGGCCCGCGCGCAACGGCGCTGTACAGCGGAACGGTCTGGTACTGCCCATCCACGGCCCGACCAAGCCCGGTACGGGTATCCAACCAATGCCCGCCCTGTTCATCGCGCAGCATCATGCCGAGCACCTGCTCGCCCGGCGGCAGTTTCCAGGGCGGCGATTCAAAACGCCCGTCGGGGCGACGCACCGTGGCGCCGGCCATCGTGCTGATCCACAGGCTGCCATCGGGTTCGCTGGTCAATCCATTGATCAGCAGGCTGGGAATGACGTCGGTGCCGACCCGCTCGAAGTCGGTGCCGGTCCAGCGCGCCACGCCATGCTTGGTGCCGACCCACAGGCTGCCATCGGCCAGCGTAGCCAGGTACGGCACCGAGGCGGCAGGCAGGCTGCGGGGATTGTTGGCCTCGGGCAGGAAACGCTGCAGGCGGTCCTGGCTGTCCAGCCGGTACAGCCCACCTTCGTGGGTCCCGAACCAGATCGCACCGTCCGGCGTGGTCGCCAGGCTCCAGACCGTGTTGGTCCCCATCAACGGCTGGCTGCTGCGGTCGTAGAAATGCAGCTGGCGGCGGTCGGCCGACATCCGTACCAGGCCCGCGTTCTCGGTCCCGATCCAGAGCTGGTTGCGCGCATCGACCAGGACCGTCCAGATGCGGTTGTCGCGCAGGCCATCCTCAGAACGCCAGATCCGGTAGTTGCGCCCGTCGTAACGGGCCAGGCCGTCGTTGGTGGCGATCCACAGGTAGCCATAGCGGTCTTCGGCCATGCGGTTGACGGTATTGGACGGCAGGCCGTCGAATACCGTCACCTGGCGCGGGCTCGGTGGCACCGGCTGCGCGGCAGCGGGTGACAGGCCGCACAGGAGGATCAGCAGCAGCATTGCCGCCCGCAGATACACCACCGATTGCCTCCTCACGCTGCCTGATGATTCCCGCGCCGCGGGCGTCGGCATGGTAAACCGAAAGTCGCGCCGTTCACGCCCGGCGTCGACGTTTTCAAGGTGTGGTCTGTCGTTTGGCGCGAGCCTGGATGATCGCTGCCACCAGCATGTCGCCGGTCACCGGCTTGCGCAGGAAACCATCGAAACCGGCAGCGAGCACCTGCGATTCGGCATACGCATCGGAGCGGGCGGTCACCGCCACCAGTGGCAGTTCGTAGCCCAGGGTGCGCAGCTGGCGGGCGATCGCAGTGCCGTCCAGCGCAGGCAGGTCGAGATCGAGCAGGCCGACATCGAAGCCGTCGGTAGCGATCTCCGACAAAGCCCCCAGGCCATGCAGCACATGCACCACCTCATGGCCGCGGCTGCGCAGCAGGCCGGCGATGACCTCGGCCACGGTGGCATCGTCCTCCACCAGCAGGATGCGCAGTGGCGGCAGCATCGGCAGTGCCGGCGCTTCGCCCGTGGCGGCTGCCTGCCGGGTCCAGGGCAGCGGCAACCGCACCCGGAAACGCGCGCCCTTGCCTGGCTGGCTGTCCACTTCGATGCGCCCGCCCATCGCCACGGCCAGCTCCTGGCAGATCGCCAGGCCCAGCCCGCTTCCACCATAGCGCGAGGCCGTGCGCGGCCCCTCCGCCTGTTCGAATCGGTGGAACAGCCGCTCCTGCTGCTCGGCATTGATACCCGGACCACTGTCGTGCACTTCGAAGCAGAGACCGCCGCCGTTCTCTTCCAGGTGCACGGCCAGGCCGACATGACCGCGCTCGGTGAACTTGATGGCATTGCCCAGCAGGTTGAGCAGGATCTGCCGCACGCGCATCTCGTCGCCACTGACGCTGATCGGGCCGGGCGGATCGTCGCCACGCTGGAAATCCAGCTTGCGCTGTTTCGCCATGGGCTGCATCAGCGCCTGCACCTGGTCGAGCAGTCCGGCCAGGTCGAACGGACGCAGATCCAGCTCCAGTCGACCGGCTTCGATGCGCGCGAGGTCCAGCGCATCGTTGACCAACCGCAGCAGATGGCTGCCGGCCTGCTGGATGGAGCCGGCATAGCTGCGCTGCACCGGGTCCAGCGGTGTGGCCAGCAGCAACTCGCTCATGCCAAGCACGCCGGTCATCGGCGTGCGCACTTCATGCCCCAGCGTGGCCAGGAACCGGCTCTTGGCCTGCGAGGCCTGTTCGGCCAGCTCCTGCTTGTGCACGGTCAGTTGCCATTGCTGGCGACGGCGCAGGCGCGCACGGATCGACCAGACCAGGACGAGCAGCAGCAGCGAACCGATCAGGATGTAGCCGAAGATCGCCATGCCGCTGCGCCACCAGGGTGGCAGCACCTTCACCTGCAGCTGCTGCGAAGGCGTCCATGCACCATTGGCGGTGGCCGCCTGCACTTCGATGACGTAGCTGCCGGTCGGCAGTCGCGACAGCGTACGCTGGCCGTCGCCGCCCTGCTCCACCCAGTTCTGGTCATACCCGCGTACCCGGAAGCGGTAGCGGTTGCCCTGGGGATTGGCATACGACAACAACCGTGCATCGATCTGCAGGTCGCGATCATCCGGTCCCAGCAGCAGGGTGCCGGTGTTCGGCAGCGGCTGCCAGCCGCGTGCATCGTCGCGGCGCACGCGCACCTCGGCAATCACCAGCGACGACCCGGGCAGCACCGCGTCGTCGGCATTCACGTCGAATGCAACCAGGCCGGTCTGGGCAACGGCCAGCACGCGACCATCGGCATTCACCGCTGGCGGCCGGCTGGTGAACTCGGCATCGGACAGGCCATCGCGTTCATTGAACAACTGCAGGCGCCGGACTTTCGGGTCCCAGCGCAGCAGGCCGCGCGGCGTGGTCGCCCACACCCGGCCATTGTCGGCCAATGCCAGGCCGCCCATGCTGACCGGCGGCACACCGGCGCTTCCATCAATGCGCTGGATCAGGCGCAGGCTCATGCCATCCCACTGGTAGCGCTCCAGCGCGCCCTGGCGGGCCAGCCACAACTGCTGCGGATCTACCCACACCAGGTCGTAGATCAGCCCGCGCGAGACCCCCGGCACCGCTTCGAAGCGACCGGCCTGCTCACGCCAGATGCCCATGTCGCCCATCACCCACGCCTTGCCATGGGCATCGAAGCGGATCTGCTCGATGGGTGAGTCGGCCGCCTTGCGGAAATCGTCGAGAGGATAGCTGCGCAGCACCCGGCCCTCCGCACTGCGCTGCTGCAGGCCCAGGTTCATCACCGAAAGCCAGACCGTGCCATCGGGTGCCTGCCGCATCAGGTCGATGCGCTGGCGCAGATCGGCGCCTCCACCGATGTGCCAGTCGTGCAGCGCGCGGGTGGCCGGGTCATACACGCTGATGCGGCCGGCACGCCCCAGCCACAGGCGCCCGTCCGACCGCGGCAGTACCGACCACACCGCACCGCTGCCGATCTCGCGGTCGCTGGCCAGCAGGCGCAACCTGCCGTGCGCGTCCAGCTGATACACGCCGTGCGCCGAACCCACGTAGTAGTTCTGGCCATCACTGGCCGCGCCCAGCAGGTACTGGCTGTCCAGCGGCTTGCCATCGAGCTGGTTCCAGATCGAGAAGCGGCGCCAGTCCGGCGGGAGGTAGGCCAGTCCCTGGGTCAGCAGGGCGACCCACAATCCGCCTTTATGGTCCTGCAGCAGATCGAGCACACCGCTCTGTGCAGTGAGGAAACCACTGCCGCGGTCGCCGTCGAGCCGCCATAGCGCACTTGCGTCGCCACGCAGCAGGCCATCGGACGTGCCCGCCCAGTAGCCGCCCTGGCGATCGGCCAGCACCAGCGCCGAGCGCAGGCCGGCGCTGTCGCTCCAGCGCGGACGACTGACCCGGTCCTGCGCATCGATGCGGTACAGGCCATCGTTCTGGCTGCCGACCCAGATCGAGCCATCCGGATCGCGGCTCATCCGCAGCACGCTCAATGCGCCCAGCGCGTGCGGTGCCACGGGCTCGAAGTCACGGCCATTCCAGCGTGCGACGCCGGCCTCGGTACCGATCCACAGGCGCCCCCGCGCATCGACCAGGCTGCTGTAGATGGTGTTGCTGGGCAGGCCGTCGGCACGGGCCGGGTCGTGCTTGAAGAAGCGCAGGCTGCCGTCCTCCCCGAACCGGCAGATACCCTGGCTGCTGGTGCCGATCCACAACGCATCCCCGGCGTAGGCCAGCGTCCAGAACTGGCCCAGGCACGGACCATTGACCGCATCGAAGGTCTTGAACCGCTCGCGGTCGGCATCCAGGCGGGCCACGCCCTTGCCATTGATGCCCACCCACACACGGTCCAGCGGATCGACCAGCAGGGTCTCGATCTCGTTGCCGGGCAACGAACCGGGCTGTTCCGGGTCATGTTCCCAGACCCGCAGCGAGCTGCCGTCGTAGCGCACCAGACCGCCATCGGTTGCGGCCCAGACATGGCCCTGGCGGTCCTCGGCCAGCGCCAGCACCATGCGCGAAGGCATGCCTTCGGCGGCACCGAAGCGCCGCAGGCGTGGTGTTTCTGCCATGTCCAGGGCTGCAGCCGCCGTGGCAGACGCCAACAGCAGCAGCCCCGTTGCCGCGATGCCCAGGCACCACAGGCGCCAGCTGCTCGTCATCCTGAACCCCCTGTCCTGTCCCGATTGTCACACAGGGCCGGGGTCATGGCTGCAACAGCCTGTTGCCGGGGCAGGACCACCACGAACTGTTGCAGCCATGCACGCATCCTTGGCAGGGGCCTGTGCGTATGATCACAGCGTCCCCCTTCCGGAGCCCGCCATCGATGCGTCCCTGCCTGGCCCTGCTGCCGATGCTGCTCGCCACCGCTCCCGCCTGGGCGGATGCAGATACCTATCGCCTCGATCCGGTGCACACGCGTGTACTGTTCAGCATCGACCACGCGGGCTACTCGCAGGCGATGGGCACGGTCTCCGGCAGTGAGGGCCGCCTGCAGTTCGATCCCGACAACTGGCGCGAGGCCACACTGGATGTCGAGGTCCCCGTGTCGCGATTGGACCTTGGCGATGCCAAATGGAACCAGGCCACGCTGGCCCGCAGCCTTCTGGATGGCGAGCGTTTCCCGAAGGCACATTTCGTCTCCAGCCGGGTCGAACCGATCGATGCCAAGCGCGCCCGCGTGATCGGCACCCTGACCCTGCGCGGGGTCAGCCAGGAGATCACGCTGGACGTGACCCTCAACGCCATCAAGCGCTACCCCCTCCCCCCGTTCCGACGCACCGCCGGTTTTTCCGCCAGCACCACGCTGAGCCGGCGCGCGTTCGGCATCACCGCCTGGCCGGGCGTCATCGGTGATGCAGTACAGCTGAGGATCGAGGCCGAAGCCACCCTCGACCGCAGCGACGCCCCGGGAACTCCCGCTCCCGTTCCACACTCCGACCCCAAGACGGCCCCCTAGAGGACCCTTCATGACCGCCAAGAACACCCCCGCCGCCTGGGGGAGTGTCAGCCAGATCCTGCATTGGTTGATCGCATTGCTGATCCTCGCCCTGGGCGTGGTCGGCCTGACCATGGGCGAACTGCCCAAGACCCCCAAGTATTTCTGGGTCTATACCGCGCACAAGTCGATCGGCATCACCGTGCTGGCGCTCGTGCTCTTCCGCCTCGGCTGGCGCCTGTATGCCGGTGCCCCCAAGCCGGTGCCGGGCGTGCCCAGCTGGCAGGAACGCATCGCCAGTGCCACCCACGTGCTGCTGTATGTGCTGATGTTCGCCATCCCGCTGTCGGGCTGGCTGTACGACTCGGCCAGCGGCCTGCGCCCGTTCCGCTGGTTCGGCCTGGTCGACGTGCCCAAGCTGAGCGGTCCCGACCCGCAGGTGGTCGCGGTATCGCATGCCATCCACGAGTACGGCTTCTGGCTGTTGATCGCGGTGGTGCTGGCCCATGCCGGCGCTGCCTTCTACCACCACCTGTTCCAGCGCGATGCGACCTTGTCCCGCATGTTGCCGCGCGGCTGGCTTGCCTCCCCTCAGAAGGACTGACCGATGAACCTGAAACTGACCACTCCGGCCGCCGTGGCCGCCGCCCTGGCCGGCATGCTGGCCACCACCCCGGTGTTCGCCGCCGACTACGCACAGGCGCCCGGCGCCGGCTCGATCCTGGTGTTCGCCACCAAGTACGACGGCGAAGTGTTTACCGGCAGCTTCCCGGGCTTTGCCACCAAGCTCAGCTTCGACCCGGCCAATCCTGCCGCCGGTTCGCTGGACGTGGTGATCCCGCTGGCCGGCGCCAAGAGCGGCAACAGCGACCGTGACTCGACCCTGCAGACCGCCGACTTCTTCAATGTTGGCAAGTTCGCCACCGCACGCTACACCGCCAAGGGCTTCCGCGCGGTGGGCAATGATCAGTTCGCCGCCGATGGCACACTGGAACTGCGAGGCGTCAGCAAGCCGGTCACCCTCACCTTCACCTGGAAGCCGGGCACCCAGCCGGTGCTGACCGGCAAGGCCACGGTCAAGCGCCTGGACTTCGGCGTCGGCGGCGGCGACTGGGCCGACACCAAGACCATCCCGGACGAAACCGCGATCAGCACGATCGTGAAGTTCGACGCGAAATAAACCGCCTCTGGTAGTGCCGGCCGCTGGCCGGCATCACCGGGCATCGCGGGGTTGCCGGCCAGCGGCCGGCACCACCGATCGACGGC
>NZ_JACIUW010000037.1:0-16767 GCF_014145825.1 Stenotrophomonas sp. I18B00994
TCGCGCCGTCCATCTGGGCGGCACCGGTGATCATGTTCTTGACGTAGTCGGCGTGGCCCGGGCAGTCAACGTGGGCGTAGTGACGGATCGGGGATTCGTATTCGACGTGCGCGGTCGAGATCGTGATGCCACGCGCCTTTTCTTCCGGAGCGGCGTCGATCGAGGAGTAGTCCTTGAACTCGCCACCGAAGCGCTCGGCACCGATCTTGGTCAGTGCAGCGGTCAGCGTGGTCTTGCCGTGGTCAACGTGACCGATGGTGCCGACGTTGACGTGCGGCTTGGTGCGCTCGAACTTACCCTTTGCCATTGTTCTATACCTTGATTGTTCGTAAATGGTTTCAAGAGAGGCTGAGCGAGGCTCAGCCCTTCTTCATGACGGCTTCGGCGATGTTGGTCGGAGCCGGCTCGTAGTGATCGAATTCCATGGTGAAGGTGGCGCGGCCCTGGGTCTGCGAACGCAGAGCAGTGGCGTAGCCGAACATTTCACCCAGCGGGATCATCGCGTTGATGATGCTGGCCGAACCGTCACCGGTGGTGTCGGAACCCTGCAGCACGCCGCGACGACGGCTGACGTCGCCCATCACGTCACCCTGGTAATCCTCCGGGGTCACGATCTCGACCTTCATGATCGGCTCCAGCAGCACCGGCTTGGCCTTGGCGAAGCCCTGCTTGAAGGCCATCGACGAAGCCAGCTTGAACGCCATTTCCGAGGAGTCGACGTCGTGGTACGAACCGAACACCAGCTTCACCTTGACGTCCACGACCGGGAAGCCAGCCAGCGGGCCGCTGGTGATGGTTTCGCGCAGGCCCTTTTCAACCGACGGAATGAATTCCTTCGGGATCACGCCGCCGGTGATGTCGTTGATGAACAGGAAATCGTCCTTGATCATCGGAGCGATCTTCGGATCGGCACGATCTTCAGCGGTGATCGGCGACAGCTCGATCACGACGTGACCGTACTGACCCTTACCACCGGACTGCTTGGCGTGCTTGTAGTCCGACTTGACGTCAGCCAGGGTGATGGTTTCGCGGTAGGCCACCTGCGGCGCGCCGACGTTGGCTTCAACGTTGAACTCGCGCTTCAGGCGGTCGACGATGATGTCCAGGTGCAGCTCGCCCATGCCCGAGATGATGGTCTGGCCGGATTCTTCGTCGGTCTTGACGCGGAACGACGGATCTTCCTGCGCCAGGCGACCCAGCGCCAGACCCATCTTTTCCTGGTCCGACTTGGTCTTCGGCTCGACGGCCATCGAGATCACCGGCTCCGGGAACGTCATGCGCTCCAGGATGATCGGCGCATCCACGGCGCACAGGGTGTCACCGGTGGTGGTGTCCTTCAGGCCCACGGCAGCAGCGATGTCACCAGCCAGAACTTCCTTGATTTCCTCGCGGTTGTTCGAGTGCATCTGCAGGATGCGGCCGATGCGCTCCTTCTTGCCCTTCACCGAGTTCAGCACGGTGTCGCCACCGTTCAGGGTGCCCGAGTAGACACGGAAGAAGGTCAGCGCGCCGACGAACGGGTCGGTGATGATCTTGAAGGCCAGCGACGAGAACGGCGCCTTGTCGTCCGACTTGCGGGTCATTTCGACGGTGTCGTCGTCAACGTCCACGCCCTTCACGTCCGGCACGTCGACCGGCGACGGCAGCAGCTGGATCACACCGTCCAGCATGGCCTGCACGCCCTTGTTCTTGAAGGCCGAGCCGCAGTACATCGGCACGATCTCGGTGGCCAGGGTACGGGTACGCAGCGCGTTGATGATTTCGGCCTCGGCCAGCTCTTCGCCGCCCAGGTACTTTTCCATCAGCTCTTCGCTGGCTTCGGCAGCGGTCTCGACCATGAACTGGCGAGCTTCTTCCGCAGCCGCCTGCAGATCGGCCGGGATGTCGCTGTACTCGAACTTCATGCCCTGCGAGGCTTCATCCCAGTGGATGGCCTTCATCTTCAGCAGGTCGACAACGCCCTTGAAGTTGTCTTCAGCGCCGATCGGCAGCTGCATCGGCACGGCAACCGCGCCCAGCTTGGCCTTCAGCTGGCCGACGACCTTCTGGAAGTTGGCACCGGTGCGGTCCATCTTGTTGACGAACGCGATGCGCGGCACGTGGTACTTGTTGGCCTGGCGCCACACGGTTTCCGACTGCGGCTGCACGCCACCGACGGCGCACAGGACGAAGACGGCACCGTCGAGCACGCGCAGCGAGCGCTCCACTTCGATGGTGAAGTCGACGTGCCCCGGGGTGTCGATGATGTTGAAGCGGTGCTCCGGCAGGGACTTGTCCATGCCCTTCCAGAACGCGGTGGTGGCAGCGGACTGGATCGTGATGCCACGCTCCTGCTCCTGCTCCATCCAGTCCATGGTGGCGGCGCCGTCGTGCACTTCACCGATCTTGTGGCTCTTGCCGGTGTAGAACAGGATGCGCTCGGACGTGGTGGTCTTGCCGGCATCGATGTGAGCCATGATGCCGAAGTTACGGTAACGCTCGATGGGAGTGGAACGGGCCACGGGAGCCTCTCAGATTTCTTGGATTTCGGATGGCCGAACGCCGCCTTTCGGCGGCCTTCGGATTGGCGCAGTCTTTCTGGGACCGCGAGGCAGCACGCACCGAAGTGGTGCTGCCCTGCCTGTTTTACAAGGCCGTCAAACTCACCAGCGGTAGTGGGCGAATGCCTTGTTGGCTTCGGCCATGCGGTGGGTTTCTTCGCGCTTCTTGATGGCGCCGCCACGGTTTTCCGAGGCGTCGATCAGTTCAGCAGCCAGCTTCTTCGGCATGGTGTTCTCGCCGCGCTTGCGCGCGGAGTCGATCAGCCAGCGCATGGCCAGGGCCATCTTGCGCGACGAACGCACTTCGACCGGCACCTGGTAGGTGGCACCACCGACGCGGCGCGACTTGACTTCGACCGCCGGAGCGACGTTGTCCAGAGCCTTCTGCACCAGTTCAATGGCGTTGGCGCTGCTGTTCTTCTCGGTGATCACGTCCATGGCGCCGTACACGATCTTCTCGGCGACGGACTTCTTGCCGCTCTGCATGACCATGTTGATGAAACGGGCGATGGTTTCGCTTCCGTGCTTCGGATCGGGCAGGACGGAACGCTGCGGAGTATTACCCTTACGCGACATTGTGCTCTCTCCTTATGCCTTCGGACGCTTGGCGCCGTACTTGGAACGGGCCTGGCGACGCTTGGCAACGCCGGCGGCGTCGAGCGAGCCACGAACGGTGTGGTAACGCACACCCGGCAGGTCCTTGACGCGACCGCCGCGGATCAGGACCACGGAGTGCTCCTGCAGGTTGTGGCCTTCACCACCGATGTAGGAAATCACTTCTTCCTGGTTGGTCAGGCGGACCTTGGCAACCTTGCGCAGAGCCGAGTTCGGCTTCTTCGGAGTGGTGGTGTAGACACGGGTGCAGACGCCACGGCGCTGCGGGCACTTGTCGAGCGCCGGCGAGGCACTCTTGTAGGTGGTCGCTTGCCGCGGCTTGCGGACCAGCTGGTTGATCGTCGCCATCAGTAGGTTCTTCTGATTGGTGGCCGGAAAATCCGGCCAGAGATGCGGAAATGTTAAAGCAGGCCAAAATTCTGGCCTGCTGAGACAGACGATTGTAGCAACCTGCCAGGAAAGCAGTCAAACGCCTCCTGTCAAGCCCGCTCCTGATCCCGGAACGTTACTGGGGGGCCTCCATGTACCCCGTTCAGGTTGGCGGGGTGAACCGCGAGGTCCACCCTGCCCTGCGCCGGTAGAGTCGACTGTTAGCCGACTCTCGATGGCAGTCGACCAACAGTCGACTCTACCGCCCGGGTGGTCCGGCCTTGCGGCCGGACCGGATGCATCATTCTTCGCCCGAGGCCTGTTCAGCTTCGGCTTCAACCGCCGCGGCCTCGACCGCAGCCGGAGTGCCGGCCAGGGTCTGCATTTCCGACTCGGTAAGGCCGGAGGCGCCGCGGCGGCGGTTGCTGTGGTACGCCAGGCCGGTACCGGCCGGAATCAGGCGACCCACGATGACGTTTTCCTTCAGGCCGCGCAGGTTGTCCGAGGTGCCGCGGACGGCCGCTTCGGTCAGCACGCGGGTGGTTTCCTGGAACGACGCGGCCGAGATGAACGATTCGGTCGCCAGCGAGGCCTTGGTGATACCCAGCAGGACCGGATCGAAGTGCGCCGGCAGCTCATTGCGGGCTGCAAGGCGGGCATTCTCCTCGATAACGCGCTGGCGCTCCACCTGTTCGCCGTTCAGGAACTTGCTGCTGCCCTGGTCGGTGATCTCGACCTTGCGCAGCATCTGGCGGGTGATCACCTCGATGTGCTTGTCGTTGATCTTCACGCCCTGCAGGCGGTACACGTCCTGGATTTCCTTCACCAGGTAGGCGGCCAGCGGTTCGACACCCAGCAGGCGCAGGATGTCCTGCGGGCTCGGCTCGCCGTCCACGATGGTTTCACCCTTGGTCACATGCTCGCCTTCGAACACGATGACCTGGCGGTACTTCGGGATCAGCTCTTCGTGCTCCGAACCATCGGTGTCCTTGATGATCAGGCGCTGCTTGCCCTTGGTGTCCTTGCCGAAGCTGATGATGCCCGAACGCTCGGCCAGCACCGCCGGATCCTTCGGCTTGCGCGCTTCGAACAGATCGGCCACGCGCGGCAGACCACCGGTGATGTCGCGGGTCTTCGACGCTTCCTGCGGGATCTTGGCGACCACGTCACCCACGCCGACGGCAGCGCCGTCCTGCAGGTTGACGATCGAGCGCGGCGGCAGCAGGTACTGCGCCGGCAGGTCGGTGCCCGGAATCGACAGGTCGTTGCCCTTGGCGTCGACGATGCGCACGATCGGGCGCAGGTCCTTGGCCTGGGTACCACGACGCTTCGGATCGGTGATTTCGCGCGACGCCAGGCCGGTCAGTTCGTCGGTCTTCTCGATGACGGTGATGCCGTCGACGAAGTCGATGAAGCGGATGAAACCGGCCACTTCCGACACGATCGGGTGGTTATGCGGATCCCAGTTGGCCACGGTCTGGCCAGCCTTGATCGCATCACCGTCCTTGGACGTGATGGTCGCACCGTACGGCAGCTTGTAACGTTCACGCTCACGGCCGTGGGCATCGAGCACCGAGATTTCGCCCGAGCGCGACACTGCCACCAGCGAGCCGTTGGCATGCTCGACCGACTTGAGGTTGCTGAACTTGACCGAGCCGGTGGTCTTGACGGTGATGTTGTCGACCGCAGCAGCTCGCGACGCCGCACCACCGATGTGGAACGTACGCATGGTCAGCTGGGTACCCGGCTCACCGATGGACTGGGCGGCGATGACGCCGACCGCTTCACCGATGTTGACCAGGTGGCCACGGGCCAGGTCGCGGCCGTAGCAGCGCGAGCAGACGCCGAAGGCCGATTCGCAGGAGATGGTCGAGCGGACCTTGATGGTCTGCACGCCGGCATCTTCCAGCTTGGCAACCCAGGCTTCGTCCAGCAGGGTGTTGCGGGTGACGATCGGATCTTCGTCGTTGCCCGGCAGGAACACGTCCTCGGCAACCACGCGACCCAGCACGCGGTCCTTCAGCGGCTCGACCACGTCGCCGCCTTCCACGATCGGGGTCATGATCAGGCCTTCGGTGGTACCGCAATCCACCTCGGTGATCACCACGTCCTGTGCCACGTCGACCAGACGACGGGTCAGGTAACCCGAGTTCGCGGTCTTCAGCGCGGTATCGGCCAGACCCTTACGGGCACCGTGGGTGGAGTTGAAGTACTCCTGCACGTTCAGGCCTTCGCGGAAGTTCGCCTTGATGGGCGTCTCGATGATCGAGCCGTCCGGGCGGGCCATCAGGCCACGCATGCCGGCCAGCTGACGGATCTGCGCCTGCGAACCACGCGCACCGGAGTCGGCCATGATGTACAGCGAGTTCATCGACTTCTGGTCGATGGTCTCACCCTTGGCATTGACCACCTTCTCGGTACCGATGGTGTCCATCATCGCCTTGGCGATGCGCTCGTTGGTGCGCGACCAGATGTCGACCACCTTGTTGTAGCGCTCGCCGGCGGTGACCAGGCCCGACTGGTACTGCTCCTGGATTTCCAGCACTTCGGCTTCGGCCTCGGTGAGGATGCCCTTCTTCTCGTCCGGGATCAGCATGTCGTCGATGCCGATCGAGACACCGGCGCGGGTCGCGTACGCGAAGCCGGTGTACATCAGCTTGTCGGCGAACACGACCGTGTCCTTCAGGCCCAGCTGGCGGTAGCTGGAGTTGATCAGGCGGCTGATGTTCTTCTTGGTCAGCTCGGTGTTGGCCAGCGCGAACGGCAGGCCTTCCGGCAGGATTTCAGCCAGCAGGGCGCGACCGATCGTGGTGTCCACGATCGAGGTCTTGTTCTGCTTGTTGCCGTCTTCGTCGGTCACCACTTCGGTGATGCGGACCTTGACGCGCGCGTGCAGTTCCACCACGCGGTTGTCGTAGGCACGCTTCACTTCGGCGATGTTGGCGAAGGCCATGCCCTCGCCCTTCTTGTTTTCCAGCGAGCGGGTCATGTAGTACAGACCCAGCACGACGTCCTGCGACGGCACGATGATCGGCTCGCCGTTGGCCGGCGACAGGATGTTGTTGGTCGACATCATCAGCGCACGCGCTTCCAGCTGGGCTTCCAGCGAAAGCGGCACGTGGACGGCCATCTGGTCACCGTCGAAGTCGGCGTTGAACGCGGTGCAGACCAGCGGGTGCAGCTGGATGGCCTTGCCTTCGATCAGCACCGGCTCGAACGCCTGGATGCCCAGACGGTGCAGGGTCGGCGCACGGTTCAGCATCACCGGATGCTCGCGGATGACCTCTTCCAGGATGTCCCAGACTTCGGCTTCTTCGCGCTCGACCAGCTTCTTGGCGGCCTTGATGGTGGTGGCCAGGCCACGACGCTGCAGCTTGGCGAAGACGAACGGCTTGAACAGCTCGAGCGCCATCTTCTTCGGCAGGCCGCACTGGTGCAGGCGCAGGTACGGGCCGACCACGATGACCGAACGGCCCGAGTAGTCGACGCGCTTGCCGAGCAGGTTCTGGCGGAAGCGACCCTGCTTGCCCTTGATCATGTCGGCCAGCGACTTCAGCGGGCGCTTGTTGGTGCCGGTGATGGCACGGCCACGACGGCCGTTGTCCAGCAGTGCATCGACCGACTCCTGCAGCATGCGCTTTTCATTGCGCACGATGATGTCCGGCGCGCTCAGTTCGAGCAGGCGGCGCAGGCGGTTGTTGCGGTTGATGACGCGGCGGTACAGGTCGTTCAGGTCGGAGGTCGCGAAGCGGCCGCCATCCAGCGGGACCAGCGGACGCAGGTCCGGCGGCAGCACCGGCAGCACGGTCATGACCATCCATTCCGGACGGTTGCCCGATTCCAGGAAGGCTTCGATCAGCTTGATGCGCTTGGTGAGGCGCTTGAGCTTGGTTTCCGAACCGGTAGCGGCGATTTCCTCGCGCAGGCGGGTCATTTCCGACTGCAGGTCGATCGTGCGCAGCAGTTCGTACACGGCCTCGGCGCCCATCGCGGCGTCGAAGTCGTCACCGTGCTCCTGGCGGGCCTGCAGGTACTGTTCCTCGGTCAGCAGCTGGCGGCGCTCCAGGGCAGTCAGGCCCGGCTCGGTCACCACGTAGGCTTCGAAGTACAGCACGCGTTCGATGTCGCGCAGGGTCATGTCCAGCATCAGGCCGATGCGCGACGGCAGCGACTTGAGGAACCAGATGTGCGCGACCGGCGAGGCCAGGTCGATGTGGCCCATGCGCTCGCGGCGCACCTTGGCCAGGGTCACTTCGGTACCGCACTTTTCGCAGACCACGCCGCGGTGCTTCATGCGCTTGTACTTGCCGCACAGGCACTCGTAGTCCTTCACCGGGCCGAAGATGGCGGCGCAGAACAGGCCGTCGCGTTCCGGCTTGAAGGTACGGTAGTTGATGGTTTCCGGCTTCTTCACTTCGCCGAAGGACCACGAACGGATCAGGTCCGGCGAAGCCAGCGCGATCTTGATCGCGTCGAAGTCCAGCGTCTGGCGCTGCTGGTTGAAGAGGTTGAGCAGGTCTTTCATGGTGTTCTCCAGAAGGAGGAATGCTGTGTCGATGGGCTTTCAGTTCACTGCCAGCGGCGCGGCGGCGTTGACCGCCGCGCCGGCATGGATCAGTTGTCTTCCAGTTCCATGTTGATGGCCAGCGAGCGGATTTCCTTCACGAGCACGTTGAAGGATTCCGGCATGCCCGCGACCATCTCGTGCTCACCGTCGACGATGTTCTTGTACATCTGGTTGCGGCCCTGCACGTCATCGGACTTCACCGTCAGCATTTCCTGCAGGGTGTAGGCCGCGCCGTAGGCTTCCAGCGCCCAGACTTCCATTTCACCGAAGCGCTGGCCGCCGAACTGCGCCTTGCCGCCCAGCGGCTGCTGGGTGACGAGCGAGTACGGACCGGTCGAACGGGCGTGCATCTTGTCGTCGACCAGGTGGTTCAGCTTCAGGTAGTGCATGTAACCCACGGTGGTGTGGCGATCGAACGCTTCACCGGTGCGGCCGTCGTACAGCTGGGTCTGGCCACTGCTCGGCAGGTCGGCCAGTTCCAGCATGCGCTTGATTTCCGCTTCGGTGGCACCGTCGAACACCGGGGTGGCCATCGGCACGCCGTCGGTGAGGTTACGGGCCAGGCGCAGCAGTTCCTCGTCGCTGAACTGCGACAGGTCGACACGGTTGGCCACGTTGGTGTCGTCGTGGTTGTAGATGTCGTCCAGGAACTTGCGCAGGTCGGCAACGGCGGCCTGGGCCTCCATCATCGCCTGGATCTTGCGGCCCAGGCCCTTGGCCGCCCAGCCCAGGTGCACTTCCAGGATCTGGCCGATGTTCATACGCGACGGCACGCCCAGCGGGTTCAGCACGATGTCCACGGTTTCGCCCGAGGCCATGTACGGCATGTCCTCGACCGGCACCACGTTGGAGACCACACCCTTGTTGCCGTGGCGGCCTGCCATCTTGTCGCCCGGCTGGATGCGGCGCTTCACGGCCAGGAACACCTTGACCATCTTCAGCACGCCCGGGGCGAGGTCGTCGCCGGCGGTGATCTTGCCGCGCTTGTCGGCGAAGCGACGCTCGAATTCCTTCTCGTGCGCCTGGATCTGCTTCTGCGCGCGCTCGATGGCTTCCGAAGCGTCCTCGTCCTTCATGCGCAGGGCGAACCAGTCAGCCTTCTTCAGGCCGTCCAGGAAGGCGTCGGTGATCACGTCACCCTTCTTCAGGCCAGCGCCACCGTTGACCACCTTGCCCACGATCTGCGAACGCAGACGCATGTAGATGGCGGCTTCCAGGATGCGGAACTGGTCGTCGAAGTCCTTCTTGACGCGCTTGATTTCAGACTCTTCGATCTGGCGGGCGCGCTTGTCCTTCTCGATGCCGTCGCGGGTGAAGACCTGCACGTCGATGACGGTGCCGTCCATGCCCGGCGGAACGCGCAGCGAGCTGTCCTTAACGTCCGAAGCCTTCTCGCCGAAGATCGCGCGCAGCAGCTTCTCTTCCGGGGTCAGCTGGCTTTCGCCCTTCGGGGTGACCTTGCCGACCATGATGTCGCCGGCGCGGACTTCCGCACCGATGTACACCACGCCGCTCTCGTCCAGGCGGTTCAGCGCCTGCTCGGAGACGTTCGGGATGTCGGCGGAGATTTCCTCCGGCCCCAGCTTGGTGTCACGCGCGACGCAGGTCAGCTCTTCGATGTGGATCGTGGTGTAACGATCCTCTTCCACCACGCGCTCGGAGAGCAGGATGGAGTCTTCGAAGTTGTAGCCGTTCCACGGCATGAACGCGATCAGCATGTTCTGGCCCAGGGCCAGTTCGCCGATGTCGGTGGACGGACCGTCGGCCAGCACGTCGCCGCGGGCGATGACGTCACCCACCTGGACCAGCGGACGCTGGTTGATGCAGGTGTTCTGGTTCGAACGGGTGTACTTGACCAGGTTGTAGATGTCCACGCCTGCATCGGTGGCGCCAACGATCTCTTCCTCGTTGACCTTGACCACGATGCGGGCCGCGTCGATCTGCACGATCTCGCCACCACGGCGGGCGTTCACGGTCACACCGGAGTCACGCGCCACGGCGCGCTCGATGCCGGTACCGACCAGCGGCTTCTGCGCACGCAGGGTCGGCACCGCCTGACGCTGCATGTTGGCGCCCATCAGTGCGCGGTTCGCGTCATCGTGCTCCAGGAACGGAACCAGCGCGGCCGCGATCGACACGGTCTGCATCGGCGAGACGTCCATGAAGTGGACTTCCGCCGGCGGCTTCAGCAGCGATTCGCCCTGGAAGCGGCACGGAACGAACTGCTCGGTCAGGGTGCCCTTGGCGTCGGTCAGCGCGTTGGCCTGCGCAATGACGTACTCGTTTTCTTCGATCGCCGACAGGAACTCGACTTCGTCATAGACCTTGCCGTCCACGACCTTGCGGTACGGAGTCTCGAGGAAACCGTACTGGTTGGTGCGGGCGTACACGGCCAGCGAGTTGATCAGGCCGATGTTCGGGCCTTCCGGGGTTTCGATGGTGCAGACGCGGCCGTAATGGGTCGGGTGCACGTCGCGCACTTCGAAGCCGGCGCGCTCACGGGTCAGGCCGCCCGGGCCCAGGGCCGAGACGCGACGCTTGTGGGTCACTTCCGACAGCGGGTTGTTCTGGTCCATGAACTGCGACAGCTGCGAGGAGCCGAAGAACTCCTTGATGGCAGCGGCAACCGGCTTGGCGTTGATCAGCTCCTGCGGGGTCAGGCCTTCGGACTCGGCCATCGACAGGCGCTCCTTGACCGCGCGCTCGACGCGGACCAGGCCCACGCGGAACACGTTCTCGGCCATTTCGCCGACCGAACGCACGCGACGGTTGCCCAGGTGGTCGATATCGTCGACCACGCCGCGACCGTTGCGGATCTCGGTCAGGACCTTGATCACGTCCAGGATGTCGGAGCTGTCGCCGTGGGCGGCGACCAGGCGCTTGGACTCTTCGTCGTTGCGCTCACCGAAGTACTTGCTGTCGTACAGCACGGCTTCGCCGGTGGTCTCCTTGCGGCCCACGCGGCGGTTGAACTTCATGCGGCCGACCGCGGACAGGTCGTAGCGCTCGAAGGTGAAGAACAGGTTGTGGAACAGGTTCTGCGCAGCGTCCTTGGTCGGCGGCTCGCCCGGACGCATCATGCGGTAGATCTCGACCAGGGCTTCCAGCTGGGTCTTGGTCGGGTCGATGCGCAGGGTGTTGGACAGGTACGGGCCACGATCCAGATCGTTCACCCACAGGGTGCCCACGGCATCCACACCGGCCTTGCGGAAGGCCTGCAGCTGCTCGTCGGTGATCTCGTCATTGGCCTGGGCCAGCAGTTCGCCGGTCGAGGCGTCAACCACGTCGTGCGACAGGATGCGGCCGACGATGTAGTCGTCCGGCACGGCCAGGGCGGCGATGCCCGAGGCTTCCAGCTGCTTGATGTGGCGCGCGGTGATGCGCTTGCCGGCTTCCACGATGACCTTGTCGCCGTCGGCGAGGTCGAAGCCCAGGGTTTCGCCACGCAGGCGCTCCGGCACCAGCTCCAGCTGGACGCCTTCATCCGGGTTGATGTGGAAGGTGTTGATCTCGAAGAACTCGGCCAGCATCTCTTCGTTGCTGTAGCCGAGCGCGCGCAGCAGGATCGACACCGGCAGCTTGCGGCGACGGTCGATACGGGTGAACAGTGCGTCCTTCGGGTCGAACTCGAAGTCCAGCCAGGAGCCGCGGTAAGGAATGATGCGGGCGCTGTACAGCAGCTTGCCCGAGCTGTGGGTCTTGCCACGGTCGTGGTCGAAGAACACGCCCGGCGAGCGGTGCAGCTGCGAGACGATGACGCGCTCGGTGCCGTTGACGATGAAGGTGCCGTTCTCGGTCATCAGCGGGATTTCGCCCAGATAGACCTCCTGCTCCTTCACGTACTTGATGGCCTTGGTCGACGACTCACGGTCGTAGATCACCAGGCGCACGGTCACGCGCAGCGGGGCGCCGTAGCTCATGCCACGCTGGCGGCACTCGCGCTCGTCGAAGACCGGTTCGCCCAGCTTGTAGCCGACGTATTCCAGGGCAGCGTTGCCGCTGTAGCTGGCGATCGGGAAGACCGACTTCAGCGCAGCATGCAGGCCGTGGTCCGTGCGCTTGGCCGGATCGACGTTTTCCTGCAGGAATTCACGATAGGAATCCACCTGGATGGCGAGCAGGAACGGCACTTCGAGAATCGAGCGCTGCTTGCCGAAATCCTTGCGGATACGCTTTTTTTCGGTGAACGAATAGGACGTCATGAGGTCTTCCACCTTGTTGTGCGGATCGTGCGCCCACGATCCGAAGGGAACTTGAAATTGTCAGTTGGAAGTCGCTGGTATTGCCGGCACCAGCACGCCTTCTCCCGCTACTTCCAACTGCCAACTCGTCTGCTACCACGCCCCTGCTGCCGCGCGCTGCGCTGGCCGGCGGGGGTTTGACTGCAGCCCGTGTTGGGCTTTTTGCTGCATTTGAAACGGTAGAGTCGACTGTTAGTCGACTTCCTTCACAGCAGTCGACCAACAGTCGACTCTACCGACACCGCAACAACGACCAAAGGCCGGGGGCTTACGCCCCCAGCCTTGGCTGCATCGCCGTGAATCGGTGACGATGCAAGGTAACTGCTTACTTGACTTCGACAGTCGCGCCAGCAGCTTCCAGGTCCTTCTTCATCTTCTCGGCGTCTTCCTTCGAAGCGCCTTCCTTCAGGACGCCACCGGCTTCGGCCAGGTCCTTCGCTTCCTTCAGGCCCAGGCCGGTGATGGCGCGGACGGCCTTGATGACTTCGACCTTCTTGTCGCCGGCCGACTTCAGGGTGACGGTGAACTCGGTCTGCTCTTCAACAGCAGCGGCCGGGCCAGCGGCAGCAGCCACGGCGACCGGAGCAGCGGCGGAGACGCCGAACTTCTCTTCGATGGCCTTGACCAGCTCCATCACTTCCATCAGGGACTTCTCGGCGATGGCGTCGACGATCTGTTCGTTGGTAAGGGACATGATTAATACCTTTGGATGATTTTCTGGGTTGAGGTTCCGTCAGGAACCACGGTAAGTCGAAACTCAGGCGGTCTCGGCGGCCGGTTCGGCAGCGTCGGCGGCGACGTCGCCACCACCCTGCTTCTCGCCAACGGCCTTGATGGCGCGGGCAAACATCGTGACCGGCTCGGTCAGGACGCGGGCCAGCATGGCCAGGGCCTGGTCGCGGGTCGGCAGCGATGCCAGCACGTCGACGTGGCTTGCCGGGAACACTTCGCCACCGATGGCGACGACCTTAGCCTTCAGCTTGTCGTTGCCCTTGGCGGCTTCCTTGATCAGGCGACCGGCAGCGCCGGGCTCCTCGAGCGAGAACGCGTACAGCAGCGGACCAACCATCTGGTCCTGGGCGACTGCGAACTCGGTGCCTTCAACGGCGCGCGAAGCCAGGGTGTTCTTGACAACCTTCAAGAAAACACCGGTTTCACGAGCCTGCTTGCGCATCGCGGTCATCTGGGCGACCGTGGTGCCAGCGTATTCGGCTGCGATCAAGGAGTGGGCCTTGGCGGCGACGTCTGCCAGCTCGGCGACTACTTCTTGCTTCTGGGACAGATTGAGAGCCATTGCACTCCTCCTATTGAACTCCGCTTACGGCTCCTGCCGTGTGCGGTCCTGTGCGGCATCCGTCCTGGACGCCGGGAACATCGGGATGATGTTCCGGGGGTGGGCCGTTCCAGACCTGGAGGCAATCAGGGAAATCCCAGACGTGCGTGAACCAGAAAAACTCCAGAAGGGCACCATCTACGCAGGGTGATTCCGGGGAATCGATTAAGCGCTCATGACTGCTCCGGCGGCGACTCCTTGCCAGATCGAGCTTCCGTGCCCGTCGCCGGTATTGCCACGACCGCGCCTGCGGTCTTTGACGGCTACCGCGGGCGATGCACTGCCAACGATGCCTTCAAATGTCACGGTCACGGCACCGAAGGTACCGTGACCGCTTGAAACAATTACTTCAGGGTCAGCGACGACTGGTCGACGGTGACGCCCGGGCCCATCGTCGAGCTGACCGAAACCTTCTGCAGGTAGGTGCCCTTCGAGGTGGCCGGCTTGGCCTTGATCAGGTCCAGCAGCAGCGCGGTCAGGTTCGACTTCAGCGCGTCTTCGGCGAAGTCGGCCTTGCCGATGGTGCAGTGGATGATGCCGGCCTTGTCGGTGCGGTAACGGACCTGACCCGACTTGGCGTTCTTCACGGCTTCACCCGGGTTCGGGGAAACGGTGCCGACCTTCGGGTTCGGCATCAGGCCGCGCGGGCCCAGCACGGTGCCCAGCTTACCGACGACGCGCATGGCGTCCGGGGTCGCGATGACGACGTCGTAGTTCAGATCGCCGGCCTGCATCTTCTCGGCCAGATCATCCATACCGACGGCTTCGGCGCCAGCGGCCAGGGCTTCATCAGCCTTGGCACCGGCCGGAGCGAACACGGCGACGCGGACCGACTTGCCGGTACCGGCCGGCAGCACGGTGGAGCCACGGACCTGCTGGTCGGACTTCTTCGCATCGACGCCCAGGCGCACAGCGACGTCGATCGACTCGACGAACTTGGCCTTGGTGGCGCTCTTCAGGATGTTGATCGCGTCCTCGAAGGCGTATGCCTTGCCCGGAACGACGGCGGCCTTGATGGCCTTCTCACGCTTGGTCTGTGCCATCTTATTAACCCTCCACCACGAGGCCCATGGAACGGGCAGAGCCAGCGATGGTACGCACGGCGGCGTCCAGATCGGCGGCAGTCAGATCCGGTTCCTTCGCCTTGGCGATCTCTTCCAGCTGCTTACGGGTGACCTTGCCGACCTTCTCGGTGTTCGGGCGCTTGGAGCCCGACGAGATGCCAGCGGCCTTCTTCAGCAGGGTGGTGGCCGGGGTGCTCTTGGTGATGAAGGTGAACGTACGGTCCGAGTAGGCCGTGATGATCACCGGAACCGGCAGACCCGGCTCGAGCTTCTGCGTGGCAGCGTTGAACGCCTTGCAGAATTCCATGATGTTCAGACCGCGCTGACCCAGCGCAGGACCGACCGGCGGCGAGGGGTTGGCCTGACCGGCCTTCACCTGCAGCTTGATGTAACCGACAACTTTCTTTGCCATGTGAGTACTCTCCGGGTGCTAGCGCCTTTCGACAACAGGCTCCCCATCGGACCGGGAATCACGCGTCCCGGCATCGCGTTTTGAAATCATGCTGAAGGCCACCTTGCGGCGGCCTCGTCCTGCTGGCTTCCCAGCGGGGAGCCGCGCACTATATCAGGTTTTTTCTTCACATGCCTGAAGCGGCACATAAACGGGCGAAACCGGGCAAGGCCCGGTTCCTGGTTCCGTAGAGTCGAGCTTGCTCGACCGATCAGCAAAGTCGAGCAAGCTCGACTCTACAGCTGGATCAGACGGCCTTTTCGACCTGGCCGAACTCGAGTTCGACCGGAGTGGCACGTCCGAAGATCAGCACCGAGACGCGCAGACGGCTCTTCTCGTAGTTGACCTCTTCGACGACGCCATTGAAATCGTTGAACGGGCCGTCGGTGACGCGGACCATCTGGCCCGGTTCGAACAGCACCTTCGGGCGCGGCTTCTCGACACCTTCCTGAACGCGGTTCAGGATGGCTTCAGCCTCGGAATCGGCAATCGGCAGCGGACGGTCGGCGGTGCCGCCGATGAAGCCCATCACGCGCGGGGTTTCCTTGACCAGGTGCCAGCTTTCGTTGTCGATGCGCGGAATACCGGCTTCTTCGTGGGTCTCGATCTGGACCAGCACGTAACCCGGGAAGAACTTGCGCTCGGAGCGGCGCTTCTGGCCAGCGCGCATCTCGACCACTTCTTCGGTCGGGACCAGGACATCGCCGAAGCGCTCTTCCATGCCGTCACGGACGATGCGATCGCGCAGAGCCTGCGCCACCGACTTCTCGAAGCCCGAATAGGCGTGAACGACGTACCAACGCTTCATGCAATTCTCCTTAGCGGCTCAGGAACAACTGAACCAGCCACTGAATGACGTAATCGAACCCACCCAGCAACAGACTGAGAATGGTCACCACCACCATCACGACCCAGGTCATGCGGATGGCTTCCTGGCGCGTCGGCCAGACCACCTTGCGCAGTTCGAAGCGCGACTCGGAGAGGAATTCGCGGGTGTCGCGCCCCTTGCCGGTCAGCAAGAACACGCCGATACCGCCAACCAGACCGACCACGACCGCCAACGCACGCAGCTGACCCGCCCACGCACCCAGCTGGGTGGCGCGACCGGAGTCGGCGGAGAACCAGAACCAGACGAACAGACCGGCCAGCACCAGCAGCGATGCGGCGACGTACTTGACGATATCCCCGCCGTTGGCGGAGGTGTCCTTGGAGTGTTCGATCTTGCTATTCATCCGGCTGTGTCTGCTTTAGCGGCCCAGGCCGCTGGATAAGGTGGGCAGATGGCACGCCAGGAGGGACTCGAACCCCCAACCTGCGGTTTTGGAGACCGCTGCTCTGCCAATTGAGCTACTGGCGTACGTGTTGAAACTTGCCTTCCCTTAGACGGCGAAGGCGGACCGAGGTTCCCGGCCCGCCATTCGCGTAACCGGCGGCGCTATGCAACCACCGGTACTGCAGGCTTACTCGATGATCTTCGAGACCACGCCGGCGCCGACGGTGCGGCCGCCTTCGCGGATGGCGAAGCGCAGGCCTTCGTCCATCGCCACCGGGTTGATCAGGGTGACGACCATCTTGACGTTGTCACCC
>NZ_JACIUW010000038.1:0-15867 GCF_014145825.1 Stenotrophomonas sp. I18B00994
CCATCGTTGACGTGTGGTAGTGCCGGCCGCTGGCCGGCAAGCCCCGGATGCCCGACGATCATGAGGTTGCCGGCCAGCGGCCGACACTACCGGCAATGCGTCATCGCGTGCGCGATGTCATCAACGGAATCTACAATAGGCGGTCTTTCTTTCCCGGACCGCCCATGAAACTGCCTGCCGCCTGGCTGTGCTGCCTGTTGCTGACCTCGCCGGCCTGGGCCGCGGACACCGTGGTCACCGGCAAGGTGTATCTGGAGCGTGACGGCAAACCTGGCCGCGGTGCGACCGATCCGGGCCTGGCCGGGGTGCAGGTCTCCAACGGCGAGGCCATCGTCAAGACCGCCGCCGACGGCAGCTACAGCCTGCCGGTGCGCGACGGACAGACCGTATTCGTGATCAAGCCCGATGCGTATTCGTTCCCGAAGGCGGCCGATGGCCTGCCTTCGTTCTGGCGCCACTATCGCCCGAACGGTTCGCCGGCGCTGAAGTACGGTGGCATCGCCGCCACCAGCGATGTCACCCGCAACTGGGATTTCGCCCTGCAGTCGGATCGCCATGACAGCCGCCGTGGTTTCCAGATGCTGGTGTTCACCGACTCCCAGACCGCCAGCCTGAAGGATATCGGCTACTACCAGCAGTCGATCGTCGCGCCATTGGTGGGACAGACCAAGGCGCGCATGGGCACCACCCTGGGTGACATCGTCAACGACGACCTGACCCTGTATCCGGCGATCAACAAGGTCACCACCGGACTTGGCGTACCGTGGTTCCACGTGCCGGGCAACCACGATCTCGACTTCGATGCGGCCAGCGACGAACACTCGCTGGACAGCTGGCGCAACATCTACGGTCCGGACACCTACGCGGTGGAAGAGGGCGGCGCCAGTTTCGTGTTCCTGGACGACGTGGTGTACGACCCCAAGGCCAAGCCGAAGTACATCGGCGGCCTGCGCGAAGACCAGTTCGCCTTCCTCGCCAGCTACCTGAAGAGCCTGCACAAGGATCGCCTGCTGGTGCTGGGCATGCACATCCCGCTGTTCGACGCGGCGCCGGGACGCGAGACCTTCCGCCATGCCGACCGCCAGCGCCTGTTCGACCTGCTGAAGGACTTCCGCAACGTGCTGGTGCTCAGCGGCCACAGCCACACCCAGCAGCACGTCTACCATGGCAAGGCCGAGGGCTGGAACGGCGACAAGCCGCTGCACGAATACAACGTCGGCGCCAACTGCGGTGCGTTCTGGTCGGGCGTCAAGAACGCCGCCGGCGTGCCGGACAGCACCATGAGCGATGGCACGCCGAAGGGCTATGCGTTGCTCGACGTGGCCGGCAATGGCAGCTACAGACTGCAGTACCGCGTGGCCGGAAAACCGGCCAGCGAGCAGATCGGCCTGCATGCGCCGAAGGTGCTGCGCCAGGGCGCCTACCCGGCCTGGGGCATCTATGCCAACGTCTACATGGGTGAGGATGCCAGCGTGGTCGAGTACCGCGTCGATGGTGGCGCCTGGCAGCCGATGAAGCAGGTCAGCCAACCCGATCCGCGCCTGATGGTGGAGAACGTGGCCGACGATCTTGCAGACAGCCTGCGTGGCTACGACCGCTCGCCGGAGGCCACCGCATCGCCGCACCTGTGGCGTGGCGCGCTGCCGACCGATCTGGCCGTGGGCAGCCACAAGGTCGAGGTACGCTCCACCCAGCCTGATGGTGCAGTGTTCACCGCCACCACCAGCTACAGCCTGCAGACTGCCCAGCCCTGATCCACGGCGCCGCTGCCCAACGCGAAAGGACCCCGCATGGATATCCGCTTCATGGCCGGCACCACGCCGGTGACCCTCAGCCGCCACTGGTTCACCGGCGCGATGCTGCTGCAGAGCGCTACCGAGAAGGTCTGGGTGCAGCACCCGCTGCATCCGGGCACCCACTTTTCGTTCTCGCTGGTACAGTCGTGGATGCGGCGGATCGCCGGCCACGAAGTACTGGTTGAGCGCACCCGGCCGTTGTTGTTCGCCGGCTTCCGCCCGCAGCGGCTGCGCGTGCTGGTGGATGGGGTGCAGGTGGCCGAACAGGAAGGCATGTAGGCCAACCTGAACCACCGGCGCGCTAGGCAAAGCCGTCCCGATGCCTGAGAATCGGGGCGATTCAATCGATCCAAGCAGGCCAGCGTGACCATCGCAGCAGCGTCCCCGGTTTCCTCCGACTCCGCCCGCGGCGGTCTTCCGCGCCATCTGGTCGTCGCCGATGTCGGCGGCACCTTTGCCCGCCTTGCGCTAGCTGAAACCCGATCCGGCCAGGCACCCCTGCTGGGCAGCCATCGCACCTATGCCTGCGCCGAGCATCCCAGCCTGGCCGCGATCCTGGCCGATTTCACCGCTGGCCTTGGCCAGCCGGTGCAGACCGCGGTGGTGGCCATTGCCGGCCTGCTCGATGGCGATGTGCTGATCAATTCCAACCTGCCGTGGACGGTGTCGCTGTCGGTCACCCGCGCGCAGTCCGGGCTGCACGAGCTGCAGCTGATCAACGATTTCGAGGCGGTGGCGCTGGCCATCCCTTATCTGCAGCCGGACACGCTGGTGCCGCTGAACGGCGATGCTGATCCGGCGCAGGCATTCCCGGCGCTGGTGCTGGGTGCCGGTACCGGCCTGGGCGCCGCACTGCGCTTTGCCGACGGCGAGCGCCCGGTGCTGGCCAGCGAGATCGGCCATGCCGCGCTTGGCGCCGGCAACGCGCTGGAACTGCAGGTGCTGGGCAAGCTGCTGCAGCGTTGGGCGCACGTGGACAACGAACGCGTGCTGTCCGGCAGCGGCCTGATGAACCTGTACCCGTGCCTGTGCGAACTGCGCGGCGTCACCCCGGTGTGGACCAGCACCGAGGCACTGATCGGCGCCGCACGCAGCGGCGAGGATGCGCTGGCCGTGGAAACACTGCAGGTGTTCTGTGCGTGGCTGGGCAGCCTGGCCGGCGACGCAGCGATCGCCGTCGGTGCACGTTCGGTGTACCTGGCCGGAGGCATTTCCGCGCATGTGCAGGATTTCCTGGCCGATGGCCGCTTCCGTGAGCGCTTCCTCAACAAGGGCGTGCTGACCGAGGTGCTGCGCCAGGTGCCGGTATGGCGAGTGGAGCACGGCCAGTTGGGCGTGCTCGGCGCAGCGGTCTGGCACGCCGCACGGCAGCCCACGCACGACTGATCGGCAGGGTCGGCATCGGGCCGGCCGTGCATTGCAGACTGGGAGGGGAAGATGATGGATCGCAGGCAGTTCCTGCAGGCCGGTGCACTGGCTGCAGGCATGGCGGCTTTGCCGGGCGTGCAGGCGCGCACGCAGAGTGGGGCCAAGGTGGTTTCGACCTGGGACTTCGGCGTACCGGCCAACCAGGCCGCGTGGAAGGTACTGGCGCAGGGCGGCAGCGCGCTGGATGCGGTGGAAGCAGGCGCACGCTGGGCCGAGAGCGAGCTGTGCAACCCCACCGTCGGCCATTGTGGCAACCCGGATCGCGACGGCGTGCTGAGCCTGGACGCGAGCATCATGGATGGCGATGGCCGTTGTGGCGCAGTGGCCGCGCTGGTCGACATCCTGCATCCGGTGTCGGTGGCCCGCAAAGTGATGGAGAACAGCCCACACGTGCTGCTGGTGGGCGAGGGCGCGCAGCAGTTCGCGATGCAGCAGGGTTTCGAGCGCAAGCACCTGCTGACGCCGCAGGCCGAAGCGGCCTGGCGCGAGTGGCTGAAGACGGAGAAGTATCAGCCGCAGATCAACGCCGAGCGCCGTGGTATTCCCGGCAACAGCGACAACCACGACACCATTGGCATGCTGGCGCTGGATGCCAAGGGCCACCTTGCAGGTGCCTGCACCACCAGCGGCATGGCCTGGAAGCTGCACGGCCGGGTCGGCGACAGCCCGATCATCGGTGCCGGCCTGTATGTCGACAACGACGTGGGCGCGGCCACTGCTTCGGGCGTGGGTGAAGAGATGATCCGCAACGCCGCTTCGTTCCTGGTGGTCGAACTGATGCGCCAGGGGCGCTCGCCGGCACAGGCCTGCCGTGAAGCCATCGACCGCGTGGTGCGCAAGCGCCCCGAAGCGAGCAAGACATTGCAGGTCTGCTTCCTGGCCATGAACAAGCAGGGCGAGGTGGGCGCCTACGCGTTGCATCGCGGCTTCGTCTACGCCGTGTGCGATGCGCAGCGCCAGGATGACCTGCGCGACTCGCCGTCGATCTACACGAGCACCCAGGCGTGAGCACGCGGCTGACCCTGGAGATCGCCAGCAACTCGCTGGCCTCGGCGCTGGCCGCCCAGGCCGGCGGCGCCGACCGCATCGAGCTGTTCGACAACCTGGCCGAGGGTGGCACCACGCCGTCGTTCGCCAGCATCGCGATTGCGCGCGAACGCCTGTCGATTCCGCTGTTCGTGCTGGTGCGACCCCGCCCGGGCGACTTCCACTACGACGCGCTGGAAACCGAACTGATGCTGCGTGACATCGCGCAGTGCCGCGCGTTGGGTTGCGATGGCGTGGTGATCGGTGCGCTGGATGTGCAGGGCGGCATCGACCTGGCGCTGTGCCGTGAACTGGTGCAGGCTGCAGGGTCGCTGCAGGTGACCTTCCACCGCGCCTTCGATGCCGCCCGCGATCTGCCGGCGGCACTGGAACAGGTGATCGAACTGGGTTGCCAGCGCGTGCTGACCTCGGGCGGGCAGGTCAGTGCCGAGGTCGGTGCCGATGTGCTGGCGGGCCTGGTCACCCAGGCGGCGGGACGTATCACGGTGATGGCCGGCGCCGGGCTGGGCCCGGCCAATGTCGCCGCCGTCGCACGACGCAGCGGCTGCACCGAACTGCACGCCTCGGCCAAAGGCCTGCGGCGCTCGGCCATGCAGTTCCAGAACCCGGACCTGCGCGGGCTGGACCCGGACTGGAGCCAGACCGCCACCGCGACCGTGGCCGCGCTGCGACAGGCGCTGGACGGCTGAGAGCTGCCCGGGGTCGGATCCCTTCGCAGAAGGGCTCTGACCCCACCCGACGCAATCGGGTCAGAGCCCCTCTGCGAGGGGATCCGACCCCGGACGCTGGCTTGCGCCGGACAAACCCGTTCCGCGCGCGATTGTCGCGATCATGTCATTGACGTGTGCGCTGTTCTCTCAGCGATGTTTCGCAACCCTTTGATTGTTCTGGATACCTGCGGCCGATAGCGGCATTGCACCGGGCATTGCTGCGTCGCCGCATGCCCGGCGTGGTTCAGCTGTGCTTTAGTTTGGATCGATCCACAGGGGAGGGCGTCGGGACGGTCTTGAACCGATCCAGGTGCCCGGATCAGCTGTAGTGCCGCGCCACCACCCGTCCGTGCGTCCACACTTTCGAAGAGCAACCACCCATGGCTCAGATCGTCCGCAAGCGTCGTCACCTGCTGTCCCAGGCCCTGGTCCTGGCCCTGTTGCCCCTGGCTGCCAGCGCGCAGGAGGCCGCCAGTTCATCCACCAAGGATCTCGACGCGGTCACCGTCACCGGCTCGCGCATCAAGCGCGCCAGCGTCGAAGGCCCGGCACCGGTCAACGTGATCACCGCCGCGCAGATCCAGAAGGAAGGCTTCGTCAGCGTGTACGACGCGCTGAAGACCCTCACCGAAGCGACCGGCACTGTTGAGGCCGCCTCGCAGTGGGGTTCGCATACGCCCAATGCCAGCGGCCTGAACCTGCGCGGGATGGGCCCGAACCGCTCGCTGCTGCTGGTCAACGGCCGTCGCGTGGCCGACTACCCGCTGCCCTATGGCGGCGAAACCAACTTCTCCAACTACGGCAACATTCCCGCTGCCGCAGTCGAACGCATCGAAGTGCTGACCGGTGGCGCCTCGGCCATCTATGGGTCGGATGCGATCGCCGGCGTGGTCAACGTCATCCTCAAGACCAACTACGACGGCGACGAGGTGCGCGTGCGTGGCGGCACCTCCACCGAGGGTGGGCGCGACACCTGGGACCTGTCCTGGGCCGGCGGCAAGACCGGCGACAACTGGAGCGTGACCTACGCGCTGCAGTACACCAAGCGCGATCCGTTGTTCGGCCGTGACCGCCCGCAGATGGACGACGCCGATGATGCGCCGTACCCGTCCTGGAACATGGAACAACGCAAGGTCGGCTTCCGTCCTACCGCCGGTCTGGCGCTGATCGATCCGACCACGGGCCAGCGCCTGGCGCCGCCCACCGGCACCTGCGAGAAGTTCGGCAGTGAGTACTACACCGCCGATCGACTGGTCTACAACTACGCCGCCAACACCATCACCAACACCGGTCGCCTGTGCGGCATGAGCGCCGACTACGCCAACTGGCTGCTTACCGGCGGCGCCGAGAACGTGTCCGGCAACCTGTATGCCACCTTCGATTTCAGCAATGACCTGCAGGCCTGGACCAATCTGGCGGTCTACCGTTCCGAAGCGATCTGGGGCACCAATCCGCCCGGCGTGTCGCTGGTCGACGATGACAACGGCTACTACTGGGACGCCAACCGCAACCGTCCGATTCTTGGCGTGCGCCAGTTCACCCCGAATGAGGTTGGCGGGCTGGATACGTTGCGCAACACCAACCGCGAACTGTCCTGGGACTGGAGCGCCGGCCTGCGTGGCCGCCTCGCCGACCGCTTCGACTGGAGCGCCACGGTAGGGCGCTCGTACTACCGCGTGGAAGAGCGGCAGAACGTGGTCGACAAGCAGAAGTCGTACGACTACTTCCTCGGCCCGAAGCTGGGCACCACGGCCGATGGCGAGGCGATCTACGCCTTGAACGAATCGCGCTGGTGGAATCCGCTGACGCCGGACCAGTACTGGCAGATGGGTACGGTGGCGAAGAACCGTGCGGCGTCCTGGGTCAACCAGGCCTCGGCGGATATCACCGGCGAACTGTACCAGGGCTGGGCCGGCCCGATCTCGTTCGCCGCGGTGGCTGAAGTCGCGCAGCAGGGTTATCACCTCAGCCCCGACCCACGCGCCGGCATCGACTTCGACCTGCAGAACGTCGATCGCGGTGGCGGCGAGCGCACCCGCTATTCGGCCGGCGTCGAATTCAAGATTCCGCTGCTGGACAGCGTGACCGCCACTGCGGCCGCGCGCTATGACCGCTATGGCAACTACAAGGCCGACGACAGCAGCGAAGCACTGAACATCGGCAGCCAGAAGGAAACCACCTGGAACGTCGGCCTGGAATGGCGCCCGGTTGAATCGTTGCTGGTGCGTGGCTCCTATGCCACCAGCTTCCATGCGCCGGACATGCATTACCTGCTGGGCCAGCCGAGCAGCTCCGAAGTGCAGACCTATGACCGCCTGCGCTGCATCCAGAGTGGCGCGTACCTGGTCAACAACTGCGGCGTGGGCAACACCGATGTCTGGTACACCTTCGACGTGAACCGGCGTGGCACGCCGCTGCTGCGCTCGGAAACCGGTGATTCGTGGACGGTCGGTTTCGTCTGGGACGTGATGCCGAACCTGTCGGTCAGTGCCGACTACTGGGCGATCAAGCTGGAAGACATGATCGTCGACGTCGGCGCCGATGAGGTGCTGGCCAGCGAGGCCGGCTGCCTGACCGGCAAGAACATCGATGGCACGCCATGGGCCAATCCGGCCGGTGGCGAATACTGCGCCGGCATCCTGGCCCGCGTGAACCGTGACAGCAGCGGCCGCCTGGTGTCGATCGAGCGCGGCCCGTTCAACCTGGCCAGCCGCGAAGTGCGTGGTGTCGACCTGACCGCACGCTATCGCCTGGAAACCGCGCAGTGGGGCAGCTTCCAGCTGGGCCTGAACTACACCAACCAGATCTCGACCAAGGAACAGCGCTACGCCAACGATCCGAATCCGGAACGCCGCGACCGCGACCTGCGCAGCAAGCTGCGCGCGAGCCTGGCCTGGCAGCGCGGCAACTGGAATGCCAATGTCTATGCCGACCGCGTGGGCTCGGTGCCGGGCGTGCGCTACCACTGGGGCACCGACCGCCTGGACAACCCCGGCGGCTGCCTGCCGTTCGCCGACGGCTACGTGCCCAGCGACAGCCCGTCGCTGAACTGCCTGGAGCCGGCGACACGTCCGGACGGCTCGCCGAACCCGAACCCCAATGCCGGGCAGCAGACGGCGCGCTACTACGGTCGAGTGGGGCCGTTCATCACCTGGAACTTCAACGTGGGCTACCAGGTGACCGAACACGCGAAGGTAAACGTGTACGTCAACAACGCCTTCAACGCCGCCAGCTGGAACCACAAGGACCCGTACAAGCTGGATTACGACTTCGCCCCGACCCGCCTGCTGGGGGCGGTCGGCCGCGAGTTCGCGTTGGAGTACGTGTTCACCTTCTGAGCAGACCCGCAGGGGGCGCCGGGCCTGATCCGCCTGGCGCCTCCGTCCGCTCAGCAGTTCCACGCCATGCGTGGATGAACCCCATCATGAACCCCCGGGGTGGCTGGATTTGACCTTCCCACGATGGCAAGGTTTAGCCTGTCCGCATCCAGAAGGAACCCCGGGAATCCGATCATGAGCATGCCCCGCGCCACTGCAGCCCCCGCAAGCCCTGCCACCATCAGCCTGCCCATCGAGGGCATGACCTGCGCCAGCTGTGTCGGCCGGGTCGAGGCGGCGCTGTCCAGGGTCGAAGGCGTGGGCAGTGTTTCGGTCAATCTGGCCACCGAACGCGCCGATATCCGCCCGTCCGGTCCGGTCGATCGGGCCGCGTTGATCCAGGCGGTGGAGCGGGTGGGCTACGACGTGCCCCCCGCCACCGTTGAACTGGCCGTGGAAGGCATGACCTGCGCCTCCTGCGTGGGCCGCGTGGAGCGCGCGTTGCTGGCGGTGCCAGGCGTGAGCCAGGCCAGCGTGAACCTGGCCACGGAGCGTGCGACCGTGCGCGGCGTGGCTGATACGGCCGCCCTGGTTGCGGCCATCGACAAGGTCGGCTACGCCGCCCGCCCGATCGAGGCCGGTGTGCAGTCTGATGATGAAGCCGCTGAAAAGAAGGATGCCGAGCGCGCCGAACTGAAGCGCGACCTGATCGTGGCGACCGCGCTGGCGCTGCCGGTGTTCGTGCTGGAGATGGGCTCGCACCTGATTCCCGGCATGCACGAATGGGTGATGGCCACCATCGGCATGCAGGCCAGCTGGTACCTGCAGTTCGTACTGACCCTGCTGGTGCTGGCCATTCCCGGCCGCCGTTTCTACCAGAAGGGGTTCCCGGCACTGCTGCGGCTGGCGCCGGACATGAATTCACTGGTGGCGGTGGGCACCGCCGCGGCGTTTGGCTACTCGGTGGTGGCGACCTTTGCACCGCGGCTGCTGCCGCCGGGCACGGTGAACGTCTACTACGAAGCGGCCGCGGTCATCGTTGCGCTGATCCTGCTCGGCCGCTTCCTCGAGGCCCGCGCCAAGGGCCGTACCTCCGAAGCGATCAAGCGTCTGGTCAACCTGCAGGCCAAGGTCGCCCATGTGTTCCGTGACGGCCGCACCGTCGACATCCCGGTCAATGAAGTGCAGAGCGGCGACATGGTGGAAGTGCGGCCGGGCGAGCGCGTGCCGGTCGATGGCGAGGTGGTTGAAGGCCGCAGCTACATCGACGAATCGATGATCAGCGGCGAGCCGATCCCGGTCCAGAAGCAGCCGGGCAGCAGCGTGGTGGGCGGTACGGTCAACCAGAAGGGCGCACTGACGGTACGTGCCACGGCGGTGGGCGCGCAGACCATGCTGGCGCAGATCATCCGCATGGTCGAACAGGCGCAGGGCTCGAAGCTGCCGATCCAGGCGGTGGTCGACAAGGTCACGCTGTGGTTCGTGCCGGCGGTGATGCTGGCCGCGCTGGCGACCTTCCTGGTCTGGTTGATCTTCGGTCCGTCACCGGCGCTGAGCTTCGCGCTGGTCAATGCGGTGGCGGTGCTGATCATTGCCTGCCCATGCGCGATGGGGTTGGCGACGCCGACCTCGATCATGGTCGGGACCGGCCGTGGCGCTGAAATGGGTGTGCTGTTCCGCAAGGGCGAGGCGCTGCAGCTGCTGAAGGACGCGCAGGTGGTGGCGGTGGACAAGACCGGTACGCTGACCGAGGGCCGCCCGCGCTTGACCGATCTGGAGATCGCCAGCGGTTTTGACCCCGGCACGGTGCTGGCGGCGGTGGCGGCGGTGGAGTCGCGCTCGGAGCATCCGATTGCCCGCGCCATCGTCGATGCAGCCACCGAGCAGGGCATCGCGCTGCCGTCGATGGTCGATTTCGAATCGGTCACCGGCATGGGCGTGCGTGCCAACGTTGATGGCGCGCGGGTGGAGGTCGGTGCCGATCGCTTCATGCGCGACCTGGGCGTGGACATCACTTTGTTCGCGACGCTGGCGGCAGAGCTGGGCACCCAGGGCAAGTCGCCGCTGTATGCCGCCATCGACGGCCGCCTGGCCGCAATCATCGCGGTATCCGATCCGATCAAGCCGAGCACGCCGGCCGCAATCGCGGCACTGCATCAGCTTGGCCTGAAGGTGGCGATGGTCACCGGTGACAACGCTGGTACCGCGCAGGCGATCGCGCGCCAGCTCGGCATCGACGAAGTGGTGGCCGAGGTGCTGCCGGAAGGCAAGGTCGAGGCGGTGCGCCGCTTGAAGGCCACGCATGGCCATGTCGCCTTCGTCGGCGACGGCATCAACGATGCGCCGGCACTGGCTGAAGCCGATGTCGGCCTGGCCATCGGGACCGGCACGGATATCGCAGTGGAATCGGCCGATGTGGTGCTGATGTCGGGCAACCTGCAGGGGGTGCCGAATGCCATCGCGCTGTCGAAGGCGACGCTGGGCAACATCCGGCAGAACCTGTTCTGGGCCTTCGCCTACAACACCGCGTTGATTCCGGTGGCCGCCGGCGTGCTGTACCCGGTCTGGGGCGTGCTGCTGTCACCGGTGTTCGCGGCCGGTGCAATGGCACTGTCCAGCGTGTTCGTACTGGGCAACGCGCTGCGCCTGCGCCGTTTCCAGCCACCGATGGCAGATGCCGCCGCAGCGACCCATTGAAGGAGATCCGTATGAACATCGGTGAAGCTGCCAAGGCCTCCAGCGTGTCGGCGAAGATGATCCGCTACTACGAACAGATCGGTCTGATTCCCGCCGCTGATAGAACCGAGTCGGGCTACCGGGCGTATTCGCAGGCGGACATCCACCGTCTGCGCTTCATTCGCCGCGCGCGCGATCTCGGCTTCCAGGTGGCCGAGATCACTGATCTTCTGGGCCTCTGGAATGACACCTCGCGGCACAGCGCCGACGTGAAGCACCTGGCCGAACAGCACATTGCCGATCTGGAACAGCGCATCGAGCACATGCGGCAGATGGCCGACACGCTGAAATCGCTGATCAGTTGTTGTGCCGGCGACGAGCGCCCGGAGTGCCCGATCCTGCAGCGGCTGGGTGAGGACGATCAGACGCCGGTGCCGGTCGATACCGCGAAGACCGGTGCGGTGCGGCGGCGTACGCACAAGCATTGACTCGATATCGCATGCATGAAAAAGCCCGCCGGGTGCAGCGGCACCGGGCGGGCTTTCCTGTGTGAGACGGGGGCAGGGGATCAGGCAGTACGCGGCGGGAAGCCTGCGTCGTTCACTGCGGCGAAGACGTCTTCCTGCGATGCGGTGGTCTGCACCTTGACCAGGCCGGTCGGCGGGTCGGCGACCACGCTGGCGTTGGGATCGATCTGCTGGATCGCACGGGTCACGCTGCGCGCGCAGCCGCCGCAGGTCATGCCATCGACATGGAATTCCATCTGTAGCTCCTTCGGTGCTCTTGGGGTGGAGTCAGTGTGCACCTTCCAACGATGGCAGGGTCAAGCGCCGGGCTGAACGAAAGGCAAGCGCCGACAAGAAAAAACGGCAGCCACCTGTACCAGCGCGGCTGCCGTGGAGGAACGTCCCCGCCAGGGCGGGGCGTGGGTTGCACCGGGGCACGCCCGGGCAACCCGGTGTTGCCTTAGAACTTCCAGGTAGCGCCGAAGTACAGCTGGCGGCCTGCATAGGTATTGGAGATCAGGCGTGCCTTGGTGTCGCTTCCCAGGTGCACGCGCTGCTCGGACTTGGTGGCATTGATCACCGAGGCGGTCAGGGTCCAGTCCGGGGTCAGGTTGTAGGCCACGTTCAGGTCCAGCTGGTCATACGGCTCGGTGTAGACGGTGAGGCCATTGTTGAGCCCACCGACCACCTGGCCGCGACGGTTGAACGAGGCGCGCGCGAGGAACTTCTCGTTCTCGTAGAAGACCGTCACGTTGGCCTGGTTCTTGGCGCTGCCGACCAGCGGCGAGGAGCCGATTTCCTGGCCGTCCAGAACAATGGAAGCCAGGTTGGTGTCGTTGTAGGTGTAGTTGGCCTGCACGCCGAAGCCGAAATCGAAGGTGTACTGGCCATACAGCTCGACGCCCTGCGACACACCATCGCGGCCATTGGCCTGGGTCTCGTAGCGCTGCACGTTCACCGCTTCACCGTTGATGACCATGGGCGTGTCGCGCACCACCGGCAGGGTGAAGTTGTCCACGTTCTTGCGGAACAGGCTGACGCCGGCGACCGCGCCCGGCTGGAAGTACCACTCCAGGCCCAGGTCGAACTGGGTGGCCTTGAACGGCTCCAGCTGCTTGTTGCTGCCCTGGCCGACCCAGCCTGCGGTCGATGCGCCACCGGCAACGCGGCGATCATTGACGTACTCCTCGCTGTAGTAGCTCAGTGCGCCCGGTGCTGCGATGTCGGTGTAGCCAGGGCGGGCGATCACCTTCGATGCGGCACCACGCAGCACCAGCGTGTCGGTGATGTCCCATGCAATGTTGAAACTCGGCAGCACGTCGGTGTAGGTGCGGTCCACGCCGATCAGGCTGTAGGTCTTGCTCTGCGCCAGGTCATGCGGCAGGCGCACGAAGCCGCTCTCGCAGCTGTAGGTCGGGTAGGCCGCAGCGGCGGGATCGGTGCACGCCATCGGCGCGCCGGACGCGTTGTCCAGGAAGTAGTCGTTGAACTTCTCGATCGAGTCGGAAGACTGCGCGAACTGCTTGGTGCGCACCACACGCACGCCGACATTGCCGCGCAGGCGCTCGGTGCGGAAGTTGGCCTGGAAGTAGCCGGAGTAGATCTTCTCGTTGACGTTGTAGACGAAGTCTTCCTCGGTACGGTTGTGCGAACCACCGTAGGTCTTGTTCAGATAGTCGATGTACGCCGGGTAGTTGATGCCCGGGAACACGTTGGCATTGAAGCCACCGGCAATGTTGCTGATCGGGTTCGACAGGAAGAAGCCGGGCTGCGCATCGCCGGCAGTCGGATCGCAGCCACTCTGGTAGCGGCTGTTGTCATAGTCGGCCGGGTCACGGCCCGGGCATACCCAGTAGGTGTTGCCGGTGTTGCGGTGGACCTTGCCATCACGGTACTTGGCACCGAACTGGATCGAATCCAGCCAACCGGACTCGAACAGCTTGGTCACGTCGGCCTGGAAGTAGTTCTGCTTGACCTCGGTGCGCTTCCACGACGAATCGGTCGAGCCGGTGTCGACTTCGGCGATGCCGTTCATCAACTGCTGCTGCAGGTCGGGCGAGAAGGTGGCAGACGGCGTGCCGGTCAGGTCCCATGCGCTGTACTGGTTACCGGACAGGTAGTCGTTGCCGACCTTGCGGCGCGGCTTGGCCGACATGCGGAAGTTCATCGACGGACCACCTTCAGACCAGGTGCGGCCACCGGTGAACGAGGCCTTCCACAGCGGGCTGATGTCCCAGTCGATGGTCAGGTCGGCGGTCTGCGACAGCGCCTTTTCCTTGCTGTAGCCACCGGTCAGCTGCGGTGTCGGAATCGTGCAGTCGTCCGGGCCCCAGCCGCCGGGCTTGAGGCCGGCGGCCTTGGCCTGGTCTTCGCTGCAGTAGTAGGTCTTTCCGGCCAGCTTTTCGAACTGGGCACCGGTGACGGTGTTGCCGCTGGGGTCGAAATCCAGGCCGTTGAGCAGGCGGCCGCCGGCCCAGTTTCCATCGCCGTTGAAGCGGGCCATGCTCCATTCCGGAATCTTCAGCATGTTCTGGGTGTAGTCACCCTGCAGCTCGAAGCGGAAGTAGTTGGCGGTCATCGTGACGTTGTCGACCGGCTTGAACTGGAAGGTCAGCTGGCCGCCCTTGCGCTCGCGCTTTTCTTCCTTCACGGCGAAGTTGACCGAGGTCGGCATGAAGAAGTCGCTGTAGTTGCCGCCGGTCTGGTTGTTGAAGCCGGACTTGCCCCACCAGTAGTGGATGCCGTCCTGCTGCTGCACGTTGCCATAGGCGTCGCGTGCCTTGCCGGCGCCGTACCACTGGTAGTCCTCGGTGCTGGCTTCCATGGTACGGGTCGTGCGCTTCTGCTGCGTCACGCCGACCAGCACGCCGAAACGCTCATCCTTGCTGTGCCACGAATACAGGGCCGAGGCCTGCGGGTCGATATCGTGGTGGGTATCGGAGGAGGTGCCCTCAAGCGTGACGAAGCCCGAGTTGGACTCCATGTCCAGCGGACGGCGGGTGTGCAGGATGACCGTACCGCCGATGCCGCCTTCGTCGATGCGTGCTTCCGGCGACTTGAACAGCTCGGCGCTGGACAGCATGTTCGACGGCAGCAGGGTGTAGTTGAACGAGCGGGTGGCTTCGTCGTTGGTTTCCGACGTGGCCACGTAGTTGCCATTCAACTGGGTCAGGGTCAGGTCCGGCGCAAGGCCGCGCACGCTGACACTCTTGCCTTCACCACCGCTGCGGGTGATGACCACGCCGGGCACGCGCTGCAGTGCGTCGGCCACGTTCTTGTCGGGGAACTTGCCGACGTCCTCGGCGGTGATCACTTCGACAACGGCGTTGGCGTCGCGCTTCTGCTCAAGGCTCTTTTCGATGGCGTAGCGGTAGCCGGTGACCTGGACGCTGTCCAGGTTGGTGGCTTCCTGCGAGCCGCTGGTGGTTGCCTGCTGCGCGGCGGCGCCGGCCGGAACGACGGCGGCGGCCAAGGCCAGCGCGACGGCCAGCGACAATGCGTCCTGGCCATGCGTACGTGTTGAATGCTTCATTCCCATCTCTCCCTCTCTCCTGGATTGATCCGGTGACGTGGCACGGACAACTTGAATCGATCTAATTTGAAGTGACATTGTCGCTATCGCCATGCAGTGGCAGTTGCACCGTGCGCGTGGCCTGGTACGTCCTGTTGCCGCTCCCCCAACTCCCGGCCATCGCAATGTCGTCTTGGATCGATCTAAGCGATGGGCGGGCGTTTTTTAGCATGGGTCGCCCGTGGGCGCATGCTGCTCCGCAATATGGTACTGGCGTGGCGAAGGGATGACGGTTTGCTGAAAACAGTGAAATCGTTTTCGTGCGCAGGGGAGGGTGGGTCGGCAGGGCTGCGCCCTGCACCCGCGGTGTGCCGGCCGCTGGCCGGCAACAACCCAAAGCCAAAGCGGCTCTGGTTTTCTGCTGGTTTGGTGGGGCGGTGTGGGCTGGCAGGACACGCCGTAAACCCCCCTTCCGGGGTCCGGCCCAGCCGCTGGCGGCTGTGCGTTCGGGCGCTTGCGAAGCAGTGCTTCGCAAGCAAAGCGCCCTCACCCCTGGGGGCTCGATGGCGCCATCCATGGCGCCAACGGTCCTGCCAGCCCACATCGCCCCACCTTTGACAGTTTCCCGGTGACGGTTGGACTGATCCTGGAACTACATGGGGTCCTGGGGTCAGATCCGTTTTCCTTTGGAAAACGGATCTGACCCCAATCGATTTCGATATCCGACAGAGATTCATCCACGCATGGCGTGGATCTACAGATCGCGGAAATCTGTCGAAGGCGGGGTGGGTCCGGTTGCGGGGGTGTCCGCGGCATGGATGCCGCGGCCAAGCCCCCAGGGACGGGTTTACGGCGTCCCCCGCAACCGGACCCAAG
>NZ_JACIUW010000039.1:0-15628 GCF_014145825.1 Stenotrophomonas sp. I18B00994
AGGCCAAGGGCAAAGCGAGCAAGGTGGCGCTCGTGGCGGTCATGCGCAAAATGCTGGTGATCCTCAACGCCCGTAAGCGAGACGCCGAGGTGGCCCTCGGCTGCCCCTGACAAGACAGTTGCTACTGCCTCCGGTAGTGCCGGCCGCTGGCCGGCAACCCGTATCCCGCGTATCCACACATGGCGTGGATCTACTGCATCCGGTAGTGCCGGCCGCTGGCCGGCAACCCGTATCCCGCGCATCCACGCATGGTGTGGATCTACCGGGCGTCGTCGAGCAGCTGTTCGAGGCCGGCGGTTTCCGCAGCGTCGTTGAAGTGGCCGTCTTCAAGCCGTGCACGCACAAACGCCAGGCCATCCGCCGCCGCCGCGTCCAGCGTGCCGCGATGGTCGACCGGGTAGCGCCGGAACGCTACCGGCTCGCCGCGCAGCGCCAGGCCTGCGGCATACAGCAGGGTGGTCAGATAGGGGACGTCGCGGTCCTCGCTGCCGTGGCCCAGCATCAGCGGTTGGCTGAAACCGCGGCGCGGTACGCCGAGATAGTCGTACAGCACGGCCCAGATGCCCGGCACGCTGGTCAGCGGTGCGGTGAACATGCTGCCGGTATCCGCGCCGTCCAGCGTGGTGGCCAGTTCGCCCAGGCACTGCTCGCGTGCCACTGCCACGCGGGTGCGGCCGGTGTCGCTGAGGACGCGGTCGATCTGCGGCGCAACCTGCAGCAGACCGTCGAGCAGATACGCGTGATACGCGTTGAGCGCGCCAGGATTGGCGGTGCGGTTGTCCGGCTTCATCACCAGTGCGGTCAGCTCGACGGCGGTGGGCGTGCCGGTGGTGAAGCTGCCGCGGTAGTGCAGCGACGGGCCAGCATAGGTGGGCGCCAGATGCCCGGCAGTGAGCGCGGCGGCACCACCCTGCGAATGGCCGACCGAGACCCAGCGCGGCGACAGCGTTGCGGTGCCCAGGTACTGGCGGCTGGCTTTGACGAGGTCGATGGCATTGCGCGCGGCAGCGCGCACATGCAGATAGGCATGGTCACCTGGACTGCCGAGGCCCTGGTAGTCCGCAGCAACCACCGCATAGCCCTGTGCCAGGAACTGATCGAGGAAGCGGCCGTCGCGTTCGGGTTGGTAGGGGCCGGAGACCGAGGGCGCACAGTAATCCGCGATGCCCTGGATGCCATGTGCCCAGGACACCACCGGCCAGCCGCCTGCAGGCGCCGCGCCGGCGGGCAGGTACGGCAGGCCGGCGCCTTCGGCCAGCTGGCCGCGATGATCCGGGGTGCGGTAGCGCAGCTTGTAGGCCTGCGCGGCCTTGGACGGCACCCATGACGCGCGATAGGGGGCAGCAGACAGCAGATCGCCCGGTGCGGGTGAGGCAGCCGCCACGGGGCCCGAGGACAGCGCCAGCAGGCCAGTGGCGAGGAGGCAGGCGAGCGGGCGGAAACGGCGGGGCGGTGGGGTCATGGGGCGCTCCTTCACGGCCGGGATGGCCGTTGCGCCGCAGTGTGGATGGCCTCGCCTACGCCGATCGGGACCGGCGTCGCATCCGCCGGGGATTCGTAGAATTCCTAGTGTCGTGGTCCATGGGCGCACGAACCCTCCACGCATGGCGTGGATCTGCCGACAAAGAAAAGGCCCCTTTCGGGGCCTTCTTTTACTTCTTTTCCAGTCGCGCGTTGCGCTGGCCGGTGCTGGCGGACTTTTCGCCAGCGAACGGGTTCAGCTTGCGGATCATCCACGGGTACTTCGGCCACTTGCCTTCCAGCCACGGGTGGTCCGGCTGGTTCAGCTGCAGGACGCGGCGGGCGTCGTCGGCCAGGGTCTTGTTGCCCAGGTGGGTGTAGGAATCGGCCAGGACGGCGACGGCATCGTACTGGAACGCGCTCTGCGGATAGGTTTCCAGCAGGTAGTTGGCGCGGCCGGCGGCCGAGACCCAGGCGCCGCGGCGCATGTAGTACAGGGCGTTGTCCAGCTCATGCTGGGCGAACACGTCACGCAGCTCCAGCATGCGCTGGCGCGCATCGGCGGCGTAGCGGCTGTTCGGGTAACGGTCCACCACGATGTTGAAGTCCGAATACGCCTGGTGCGGCGTGGACAGATCGCGGCGGCTGGCATCCAGCGACCATACGCGACGCAGGAAAACCGTACTGCGGTTGGAGTTGGCCAAACCGCGCAGGTAGTACAGGTACGCGATGTTGCGATGGGTCGGGTAGGTACGGATGAAGCGGTCGATGCTGGACACCGCATCGTCGTGCTTGCCGGCCTTGTACTGCGCGTAGGCGGTTTCGATCATCGCCTGTTCGGTATACGGGCCGTACGGATACTGGGCCACGAGGCGGCGGAAGCTGGTTTCAGCCCCGCTCCAGTTGCCACCCTGCATCAGCTTGTGGCTCTTCTCGTACAACTGTTCGACCGGCGTCCCTTCATCGGGGCGATCGCCCTTCTTGGCGCCACGGTGGCAGCCGGTGGCGGCGATGACCAGCACCAGCAGCAGGGCGGTGAGGCGGACGGGCGCGGAGAGCATGGAGGAGCGTCGGATCATGAGGTCAAGGCGGGACGCGGCTGGAATACGAAGGGTCGATGATAGCCTAGTGTCCTGTCCAGCGACTGAAACCGGCCGCCGGGACCCCAAAATTTCAAAGAATGCCCCCCTGCCATGTCTGAACAACCCTCTGAATCGGCCCGCCAGGCCATCGTCCCCGACACCGCTGCCGGCCGCCGTTTCGACGCCGTGGTGGCCGAACTGTTCCCCGAATACTCGCGTTCGCGCCTGACCGAGTGGATCAAGGCCGGGGAGGTCCTGCTGGACGGCGCCCAGGTGCGCCCGCGCGATCCGCTGCGCGGTGGCGAGGTGGTGACCCTCAACGTGGTGCTGGAAACCCAGACCGACGCCCAGCCGGAGGACATCCCGCTGGACGTGCTGTTCGAGGACGAGCACCTGCTGGTGATCAACAAGCCGGTCGGCCTGGTGGTGCACCCGGGCGCGGGCAACCACAGCGGCACCCTGGTCAACGCCCTGCTGTTCCGCGACCCGTCGGTGGCGGTGCTGCCGCGCGCGGGCATCGTGCACCGCCTGGACAAGGACACCAGTGGCGTGATGGTGGTGGCCAAGACCCTGGAAGCGCAGACCGCGCTGGTCGAGCAGCTGGCCGCACGCGACGTGCACCGCCAGTACTTGGCCATCGTGATGGGTGCGCTGGTGGCCGGCGGTACTGCCGATGCCCCGATCGACCGCCACCCGCGCGACCGCCTGAAGATGGCGGTGCGCGAGGACGGCAAGGAAGCGATCACCCACTACCGCCTGCGCGAGCGCTTCCGTGCGCACACCGCGCTGGAGTGCCGCTTGGAAACCGGCCGTACCCACCAGATCCGCGTGCACATGGCGCATGTGCGCCATCCGATCATCGGTGACCCGCTGTACGGCGGTGCGCTGAAGCTGCCCAAGGGGGCCAGCGATGAGCTGGTGGCCGCGCTGCGTGGCTTCAAGCGCCAGGCCCTGCACGCCGAGACCCTGGAGTTCACCCATCCGATCACCGGTGAGCCGGTGCGCAACACCGCGCCGGTGCCGGAGGACATGCTGCACCTGATGAAGGTGCTGCGCGAAGACAGCGAGGCCTTCGCCGCGCGCGAGCGGGACCGCTGGTGATGGCCGCCGCGCTGCCCGTGCTGCAGGCGGACTGGCCGGCGCCGCCGGGCGTCCATGCGTTGACCACGCGTCGGCACGGTGCGGGCATTTCGCCGGCGCCGTTCGCGCAGTTCAACCTGGGCAACCGGCACGCGGCCGACGGTGATACCCCAGCCAACGTAGAGCACAACCGCCAGCTGCTGCAGCAGGGGCTGGCGCTGCCCTCGACACCGCACTGGCTGCGCCAGGTGCACAGCAGCACCGTGCTGCGCTTCACCGCGCCGCCGGTGCCCGGCGCAAGCGAGCCGGTGGCCGATGCCGCAGTGACCTCGGTGCCGGGCGTGGTGCTGGCGATCCTGACTGCCGACTGCCTGCCGGTGGTGTTTGCCGCCGCCGATGGCAGTGAGGTGGGCGCGGCCCACGCAGGCTGGCGTGGCTTGGCCGACGGCATGCTGGAGGCCACCGTGGCCGCCATGCAGACGCCGCCGGCGCAGCTGCGGGCCTGGCTGGGCCCGGCCGCCGGACCGGCCGACTACGAGATCGGCGAGGAGGTCTACCACGCCTTCGTCGGCCATGATCCGGCCGCCGAGGCGGCGTTCGTTGCCACCCGCGCGGGCCACTGGAGGGTGGACCTGTTCGCGCTGGCGCGGCAGCGGTTGCAGGCGGCGGGCATGGACCCGGCGCAGGTCCATGGCGGCACGGTGTCGACCATGGCCGATCCGGACCTGTATTCGCACCGGCGCGACCGTCGCACCGGGCGCATGGCGACGCTGGCCTGGATCGCGCCCTGACCTTGCCGCTGTTCGCGCGCGTGCTGGGGCCGGCCTTCGCCACCCTGGCCGCGCCGGTGCAGGCGTTGCATGCCGCGCCGTTGCCCTGCCGCTACGTGGGGCAGGCGCGTATCGTGAGGGGGCGGCACTGGCTGGTGCCGCTGCTGGCCGCGTTGGCGCGGCTGCCGAAGGACGGTGGAGCGTTGCCGACCGAAGTGGCGTTCAGTGCACACGGGCAGGGCGAGCAGTGGGCGCGGCGTTTTGGCCGCTGGCCGATGGTGTCGCGGCTGTGGGCGCACGAGGGCTGCCTGCGCGAGCAGTTGGGCGCGGTGCGCTTCGAGTTTGATCTGCAGGCCCGCGAGGGTGGCATCGACTGGTCGGTGCGCCGGGTCTGGGCGTTCGGGTTGCTGCCGTTGCCGAGGCGCTGGTTTGGTGGCGTGCGTTGCCGCGAAGCCTGGCAGGGTGAGCGGTACACTTTCCTGGTCGATGTGACGCTGCCCTGGGCGGGAGCCCTGATCCGCTATGAAGGTTGGCTCGAACCGCAGTGAGGCCGCCGCCGAGGCGGGCAGCGCGGTGATCGTATTCGATGGCGTATGCGCGCTGTGCAACCGCTGGGTGCGCTTCCTGCTGCGTTTCGACCGCGCGGGGCGCTACCGCTTTGCGGCGATGCAGGGGCAGCAGGGCAGCGCGATGTTGCGCGCGCACGGGCTGGACCCGCAGGACCCGACGTCGTTCCTGCTGCTGGACGCGCAGGGCCCCTGGACCGATACCGATGCGATCCTGCGCGTGCTGACGGGGCTGGGCAGCGCCTGGCGCCTGATCGGCGTGTTGCGGGCAGTGCCGCGTGGCTGGCGTGATGCCGCGTACCGCGCGCTGGCGCGCAACCGCTACCGCTGGTTCGGACGGCACGACGCCTGTCATCTGCCCGCACCGGAGCAGGCAGCGCGATTCCTGGATTGAAGGAAAAAGGGGACGGAGGGGATCAAGGCGTCTGTGCACAACTGCCTTGATCCCCTCCGTCCCCTTTTTTCCTCAACCTTCCAGCGCGTCCAGATAGCTGCGGCGCCAGTGATTGATGTCGTAGGTGCGCAGGTGATCCATCATCGCGTGCCAGCGTTCCTTGCGCCTGCTCAGTGACATCGTTGCTGCCGTGGCGATGGCGTCGGCCACGCCGTCCAGATCGTGCGGGTTCACCAGCAATGCCTGCTTGAGTTCGTCGGCAGCGCCGGCCAGCAGCGACAACACCAGCACGCCGGGATCTTCCGGGTCCTGCGACGCCACGTATTCCTTGGCCACCAGGTTCATGCCATCGCGCAACGGCGTGACCAGGCCGACCGCCGCCGCCCGGTAGAAGCCGGTGAGGGTGGCATGGGTGAAGTTCTGGTTGACGTAGCGCAGCGGCGTCCAGTCAGGTTCGGCGTGGCCACCGTTGATGTGGCCGGCGATCTGTTCCAGCTGGCTGCGCAGCTGCCGGTACTCGGTGACGTCGCCGCGCGAGACCGGGGCGATCTGCAGGTAGGTCAGCGAGCCGCGCTGGTCGGGGTGGCGCTCAAGATAGCGCTCGAAGCCAAGGAAGCGTTCGGGCAGGCCCTTGGAATAGTCCAGGCGATCCACGCCGATCGCCAGCTGGCGATCGCGCAGGCTGGCGCGCAGGTTCTTCACGGCGGCCTTGGTGGCCGCGGTGCCGGCCTGGCGTGCGATCAGCTCGGTGTCGATGCCGATCGGGAAGGCGGCGGCACGGAAGCGGCGCCCGCCCGGTGCTTCCAGCTCGCCGTTGTCGAGCACGCGGCCGCCGCCGAACAGGCGCAGGTAGGTCTGGAAGCGATCAGCGTCGCGCTGGGTCTGGAAGCCGACCAGGTCGTAGGCGTACAGCGCGGAGAACAGCCGCAGGTGGTCGGGCATCGCCTGCAGCAGGTCGGCAGACGGCATCGGGATATGCAGGAAGAAGCCTATGCGACAACCGATGCCGCGCTCGCGCAACAGCGCACCGAGCGGGATCAGGTGGTAGTCGTGGATCCAGACGATATCGTCCTCGCGCAGCAGTGGCGCGAGCTTGTCGGCGAACAGCGCGTTGACCTTGTGGTAAGTCTCGCGGGTGCCGCGGTCGTAGTCGACCAGATCCAGGCGGAAGTGCAGCAGCGGCCACAAGGTGCGGTTGGCGAAGCCGTTGTAGTAGCCATCGACCTCGCGCTTGCTCAGATCCATGGTGACGTAGTCGATGTCACCGTCTTTCTGCCGGTGCAGCGTGCCGCTGCCTTCCTTCACCGTCTTGCCACTCCAGCCGAACCACAGGCCACCGCGTTCCTTCAGGGCAGCCAGCAGGCCGACAGCCAGACCGCCGGCGCGGTTCTCGCCGGGCACGGCCACACGGTTTGAAACCACGACCAGACGACTCACGATGCCTCCTGCCAGGACCGCGACAGGCGCATTGCGGCGGTGATCAGGCCGACGTGCGAATAGGTCTGCGGGAAATTACCCCAGGCCTCGCCGCTGTCGAAAGCCAGATCCTCCGACAGCAGGCCCAGGTGATTGCGCTGCTTCAGCAGCAGCTCGAACATCTCACGTGCTTCATCCATGCGCCCGATCGCGGCCAGCGCGTCGATGTACCAGAAGGTGCAGATGGTGAAGCTGGTCTCCGGCTCACCGAAGTCATCCGGCGCGACATAGCGGTACAGCGAATTGCCATGCTTGAGGTCGCGGCCGATGGCATCGACGGTGGCGATGAAGCGGGCGTCCAGCGCGTCGATGAAACCGATATCGGCCAGCAGCAGCAGCGAGGCATCCAGCCGATGGCCGCCGAAGGTATCGGTGAAGTGGCCCAGCTCCTCGTTCCAGGATTCGGCCATGATGCGCGCGTGGATGGTGTCGGCGCGCTCGCGCCAGTAATGCGCGCGGTCATCGCGCTTCAGGCGCACGGCGATCTTGCACAGGCGGTCGCAGGCAGCCCAGCACATCGCGCTGGTGTAGGTGTGCACTTCGGTGCGGCCGCGGAATTCCCACAGGCCGGCATCGGGTACGTCGTGCAGGGCGAAGGCCTGTTCGCCCAGGGGCTCCAGGCGGGCGAAGGTGTGCGCATCACCCGGGTCCTGCAGGCGCCGGTCGAAGAACAGCTGCGTGGAGGCCAGTACCACGCTGCCGTAGACATCGTGCTGGCGCTGCACCCAGGCCAGGTTGCCGCGCCGCACCGGGCCCATGCCGCGATAACCGGACAGGCTGGGCACTTCATCTTCGTCCAGCTTGGCCTCGAAGCCGATGCCATACAGCGGCTGCAGCGTGCCGTCGGTGGTGGCCAGGTTGAAGATGTAGCCGAGGAACTGTTCCATCGTGCGCGTGGCGCCAAGACGGTTCAGCGCCCGCACCACGAAGGCCGCGTCGCGCAACCAGCAGTAGCGGTAGTCCCAGTTGCGCACGCTGCCGGGTGCTTCCGGAATGGAAGTGGTCATCGCCGCGATGATCGCGCCGCTGTCCTCGTACTGGCACAGCTTCAACGTGATCGCACTGCGGATGACCGCGTCCTGCCACTCCAGTGGAATGGACAGGTAGCGCACCCATTCGCGCCAGTAGTCGCGGGTGCGCTGGAAGGCTTCCTGCACGTAGCCGCTGATCGAACGATTGAGCGATTCATCCACGCCCAGGATCAGGTGGATCGGATGGTTGAGCACGAACGGCAGGCCGTCGCGCACGAAGCGCACCGGCACATCGGTGGTCAGCCGCAGCACGTGCTCGGGCAGGATCCAGCGCACATGGTTGCTGCCCCAGGTGGATTCGGGCACGCGTGCGCCCCAGTCCGCCAGGGGTCGCGCACGCACGGTGATGCGCGGGCTGCCAGCCAGCGGACGCACCTGGCGGATCAGGCTGACCGGACGGTAGAAGCGATCGTTCTGCCGCCAGCGCGGGGCGAAATCGAGGATTTCCAATGCGCCGCCCTGCGTGTCACGCAGCACGGTGCGCAGGATCGCAGTGTTGGTGAGGTATTCCTGCTCGCTGCTCGCGAAGTCCTCCAGCTCGATGGCGAAGTCGCCGCCGGTCTGCTGGTTGGGGCCGAGCAGGGCGCAGAAGGTGGGGTCGCCGTCGAAGGTGGGCAGGCAGCTCCAGACAACGCGGGCATGTTTGTCGACCAGGGCGCCGAAGCTGCCGTTGCCGACCACGCCCAGATCAAGATCGGGTTGGGTCATCACGCGGTACATCTCGGTTGCGGCCGTGGGGGTTGGCCGGGTCAATAGGCATTCTCACGCAGCCAGGCGTGCACGCTGCGTATGTCGGGCAGCGCGAACACGGCCGCACTGGGTTCACGTTCACCCACCAGCACGCTCCAGCCATGCTGGCCGTTGGCGGCATCGAAGCCGAATTCGTCGGTGAGGTCATCACCGAGGAACACCGGCAGGCGGCCGCGGAAGGGCAGGTACTGCATCATCCGGCGCACGGCACGGCCCTTGTCGGTGCCGACAGGCACGAACTCGACCACATGGTCGCCAGGCTGCAGGCGGTAGCTGGTGCGGCCACGAACGTGGCGGTCAGCGAACGCGCGGACATCGCTGGCGGCGTGCGGCGCACCGCGCCAGTGCAAGGCCAGGCCGACGCCCTTGTCTTCCACCAGCACGCCAGGATGCCCATGGGCGAAGCGCATCGCCTGCTGGTGCAGCGCGTGCAGCCATTCGGCGGTGTCGTCGTCGTGTTCGTCGCGCAGCACACGACCGTCTTCGCCACGCAGCTCATGGCCGTGCAGGCCGGCGGCGGGTAGTTGCAGGGGGGCGAACAGTTGATCCAGCTGTTCAAGCGGGCGACCACTGACCAGTGCCACGGCACCTTCCAGGCGGTCGCTGATGCGGCCGATGGCTTCACGCACATCCGGCAGCAGCTGCACGGCATCCGGGCGTGCAGCGAATTCGATCAGGGTGCCATCGACATCGAGGAACAACGCACAGGCGTCGTCCAGCAATGGCGGTGGCGGACGCAGGGGGAGCGGTTCAGCCATGACGCCCAGCTTGCCAGCGTGGGCGTGTACGCGGGGTCGAGGGCAGGCTACGGCCCTGCTTCGGTGGGTGCCGACCGTTGGTCGGCACGGCAGCAGTGCGGACCAACGGTCCGCACCCACCCAAAGCAGATCCGCACCCCGATCACGAAGTTGCCGGCCAGCGGCCGGCACTACCGTGTCGTGCGGACCAACGGTCCGCACCTACCCAATGCGATCAGAACGTATAGCGGACGCGGCCGTAGTAGTACGCGCCGTTGCTGCCGATCGGCGACAGCACGTCATACGGCAGGTTGCCGAAGTAGTGGATATCGCTGTTGGATCGATCCGGGTAGTTGTCGGTCAGGTTCTGGCCGCCGATGGCCACGCTCCAGCGCGGAGTGATGCGGTATTCGACCTCCGCATCCAGCTGCCACTCGGCCTGGTAGGTCTGGCGCGGGATGTAGCCGTCACCGAAGTTGAACACGCGGGTGGCGCTGCCGTAGCGGTTCACGCGGCTGCTCAGCGACCAGTGGTCGTTGCTCCACGCGGCAGAGAAGCTGCCGCGGGTACGCGGCGTGGCATCGGTAAGCGTGTTGGTTTCTTCGATGCCGAACAGCACGTAGTCCGGATTCAGTGCACGCAGCTGTGCCGGCGTGGCCAGCACGTTCTTCAGCGTGGTCTTGGTGTACGCATAGGTGCCGGTCAGCAGCAGCTGGCCGTCGCCCAGCGACTGGCGCCAGTTGCTCACCAGCTCGGCGCCGCGGGTGCGGGTATCGGCGGCGTTGACGAAGAAACTGGCGCTCTGCAGGCCGCTGACGCCGTAGTTGGCGGCCACGTAGTCGGTCAGTGCATCGCCGGTGATGCTCTCCGACAGCGCGATGCGATCGTCGATGTCGATCTGGAAGAAGTCCAGTGACAGGTCGAAATGCTCGCCGATGCGGCTGGTGAAGCCCAACGAGGTGTTCAGCGATTTCTCCGGCTTCAGATTCTGCGCACCCAGGCCACGCGCGATCGGATTGTTGACCGACAGCAGGCGGCCCTGCACCAGCTGGCCGCCAGCGTTGTAGCCGGTGGAGGTGGATTCGTAGCCGATCTGTGCCAGCGACGGCGCACGGAAGTTGTTGGAGATGGCACCGCGCAGCGCGAACGCCGGGGTGAATTCATAGCGCAGGCCGAGTTTGCCGGTCAGTTCACCGCCGAAGTCGTCGTTGTGCTCGTAGCGCGCGGCCAGGTCGGTGGAGAACTTCTCGCCGAACTGACTGGACAGGCTGGCGTAGGCGCTGGCGACATCGCGCGACAGGGTGGCCGCGTCCTGCGGGGTCAAGCCGCCACCGGCCTGCGAACCGGTCGGGCGGTCGGTGTACGGGCCGGCCGCATAGCTGGCCGGGTCGCCGGGACGGGTCTGGTAGCGCTCATGGCGCGCTTCCACGCCCAGGCCCAGCGTGTGGCTGATGCTGTCGCTCTGGGTGAACACGCGGCTCAGGTCGAGATTGCCCACCGTCTGTGCGTACTGGTAATCGGCAGTCTTGAAGCGGGTCGGGCTGGTCGGGCCCAGCGAGGCGTTGAGCGAATCGCGCAGGCGGTAGGTGAAGTCGTTCTGGCCGTAATCCAGGCTGCCGTCGTAGCTCCATTCGCCCCACTGCCCGCGCACGCCGGCCACGGCCTGCACGTCGCGGTTCTCGCCTTCGGAAATGGGCCGGTAACCGTTCGGATAGACCTGCTTCCAGTTGGCCTCGCCATCGGGGTAGCGGAAGTAGTTCGCACCTTCGGTATCGCGCTGGTTGAAGGTGCCGAATGCATAGAATGTCGAGGTCTGGCCCACCGGGATCTCGGTGTTCAGCCACAGGTTGATGCCCTTGCTCTTGCCATCGCCCAGCACATAGTTGCGCTTGCCCTGCAGCGCCAGGTTGCCCGGGGTCTGGTCCCACGGCGGAATCTGGTCGAAGCCGGCGCGGTTGGTGCCGTTGCGGTGCTTGTATTCCAAGCCGACGCGCAGGAAGCCGCCGTCCTCGCCCAGCGAGGTACCGACCTTGGCGCTGATATTGCCGGTCTGGCCGTCGGTGAGGGTACGCCCGATCGGCTTGAGGTCGGTGTGGTTGGCGCCGTAGCTGGCCTCGATCTCGCCACCGTCGCCGCCGTTGTCGAGGATCACGTTGATCACACCGGCCACCGCATCCGAGCCATACAGCGCACCAGCGCCATCACGCAGTACTTCGATGCGCTTGATCGCGCTGACCGGGATCGAATTGAAATCAACCGGGGTGGTGCCCTTGCCGATCTTGCTGTCGGTGTTGACCAGCGCGGTGTGGTGGCGGCGCTTGCCGTTGACCAGCACCAGCACCTGGTCCGGCGACAGGCCACGCAACTGCGCGGCGCGCACATGGTCGGCGCCACCGGAGTTGGACTGGCGCGGGAAGTTGAACGACGGCAGCAGCGCCTGCAGCGCGCTGCCCAGCTCGCCGTTGACCACGCCCGCCTTGCGGATGTCCTCGGCGGTGAGCACATCCACCGGCGAGGTGGATTCGAGCACGGTGCGGTCGGCGGCACGGGTGCCGGTGACGATCACCGTATCCAGGTTGGTGGCGTCCTGGGCCAGGGCCGGGGCGGCGGCGGAGGAAAGCGCGAGGGCGATGGCGAGGCCGAGCGGCGACGCGGGCAGGCGGGCGGACATGGGGGCTCCAGCAACAACGACGACGGGGGAAGAGGAGATAGTTTCACTTACATCCATCCGGATGAAGCGATATATTATCTTCGCGTGATGACCGGTGCGGATGCAAGCCCCTGCCGGTCCGGCATGAGCTGATGCCCGGTTGGCATCAGCACGCCGGGCCGGTGGCGCTGTACGCTGCCGGCTCGCCTTGTCCCCCCTTCTCCGGAGCTGTACCGATGAAACACCTTGGCCTCGTCTTCGCCGTGCTGTTGGCCACCAGCGGCTGCGCCAGCCTCTCATCGCAGGCGCCCAGCGCCTATGCCACGGCCACCACCGCCGAACTGAAGGGCGATGCTGCACGCCCGTCCGCCGGCCACGGCTGGGTGCGCAGCGAGCTGTACTTCGGCGTGGGCGAGGAGCAGGGCGCCGGCAACCGCCCGCAGGCCGACACCATCAGCGACGCGCAGTGGCGCACCTTCCTGGACAAGGAAGTGACCCCGCGCTTCCCGGATGGCCTGACCGTGTTCGATGCCTATGGCCAGTGGCTGTTCCGCGGCGATGCCGCGCCCAACCGCCTGCGCACCAAGGTGCTGGTGGTGCTGCATGAGGACACCCCGCAGCGCCGCGCCGATATCGAAGCGATCCGCCTGGCGTGGAAGCAGCAGACCAGGCATCAGTCGGTGCTGTGGTCGCGGCAGCCGGTCGAGGTATCGTTCTGAGTTGAAGGTGCCGCCGCGGTGCCGCAGGGAGCAATGATGAACTACAGGGAATGCCTGCTGGGCCTGGTGTTGGCCGGCACGCTGGCACCGACGGCGCACGCCGGTGGGGACAACGGCGAAACCTTGCGCTTCCAGGTGGCCGCGCACGTGCAGGCACAGGCCGATCCCCTGCAGGACGGCAGCATTGCCGTGCAGCTGTCACCGTCGGGCAAGCGGCAGACGCTGGCCGGCGCGGCGGATGCCGACGGCACTTCGCGATGGTCGCTCGAAGATGTCGATTCCGATGGTTACCCGGAACTGGTCGCACGCGCCCCGGTCGGCATGGTCAACGAAGCGGTGGCGGTGTACCGGTTCGATCCCGCCAGTGCCGGGTTCCGCGCGCTGCGGGCTGCAACCCACGGCAGGGAGAGCTGCGGCGAGCTGATGGGCCTGATGGTCGACCACCTGAGCCGCACCCTGACCAGCAGCTGCCGCAGCGGCCCGATGTGGTACACCGACCAGTATCGCTTTGCAGGCGCGACACTCTATCTGTACCGCGCCGAGAGCGTGCTGATGCTGGGCGATACCTTGAACGCCGCGCTGCAGTGGGAGCAGACCGACGAGCAGGGTCCGCTGGCCGTCTGGCGCACCTATGATCCCGCCGGCCGTGTGCTGGAAAGTGCCATTGCCGATGGCCTGGGCGCACCGCCGGATGGACCGTTGCGCGGCCAGCAGGCCACCGTGGTACCCGCGCGCCTGTTCCTGTTCGACCGACCCGGTGCGTCCAGCACCAAGCGTTACCTGGTGCAGGGCGACCGCGTGGAACTGCTGGATGAACAGGACGGCTGGGTGAAGCTGCGCTACCGCAACCCGAAGCAGGGCGCGGTGGAAGGCTGGATCAACGTCAACGATTGAAGAAAAAGGGGACGGAGGGAATCAAGTCGTTTGTGGCACATACGGCTTGATTCCCTCCGTCCCCTTTTTTTGCGGAGGCATCACTTCATCGGGTCTAGCCTCGGACGTTCCCCCGTTCGAGGATGTATCCGATGAGCAAGCGCGTGGCCGAAATCGTGGTGGATGCCCTGCAGCAGGCCGGTGTCCGCCGTTGCTACGGCATCGTGGGCGATACGCTCAACCATGTGACCGATGCGATGCATGGCAGCGAGATCGCATGGGTGCATGTGCGGCATGAGGAAGTAGCAGCCTTTGCCGCAGGCGCCGATTCGCTGGTGAGCGGCGAACTGACCGTCTGCGCCGGCTCCTGCGGCCCCGGCAGCCTGCATTTCATCAATGGCGTGTTCGAGAGCAACCGCAACCGCGCGCCGATGGTGCTGATCGCCAGCCAGGTGGTGACCAGCGAGCTGGGCATGGAATTTCCGCAGGAAGTGGACTTCAAGGCGGTGTACGCCAGTTGTTCGGTGTTCTGCGAGCAGGTGCACAGCGCCGAGCAGGCGCGTCGCGTGGTCACCCTGGCCTGCCAGGCCGCGATCAGCCGCCGTGGCGTGGCGGTGGTGATCCTGCCCGCCGATATCAGCCAGGCCGAAGTGAAGCACGATGTGCCGTTCTCGGTGCATTACACCCAGCCGGTACTGCGCCCGTCGGATGCTGAGCTGCAGCGCATCGCCGAGCTGCTGGGGCAGGGCAAGCGCATCGGCATCTACGCCGGCGCCGGTTGCCAGGGTGCGCACGCACAGCTGCTGGAACTGGCCCGGCGCCTGCAGGCACCGATCGCGCACACCTCGCGCGCCAAGGACTTCGTCGAGCCGGACAACCCGTACAACATGGGCATGACCGGCATCTTCGGCATCGAATCCGGCTTCCACACGCTGATGGAGTGCGACACGCTGCTGCTGCTCGGCGCCGACTTCGCCTGGGGCCAGTTCTACCCGGACAAGGCCACGATCATCCAGGTCGACCGCGATGGCAGCCATCTCGGCCGCCGCCACCCGGTGAACCTGGGTGTGGTCGGTGACATCGCACCGACGCTGGATGCCTTGCTGCCGATGTTGCCGCCGCGCGAGGACAGCAGTTTCCTGGACGAATGTATCGAGCGTCGCGACAAGGCGCTGAAGAAGCGCGAGCAGGAAGAACAGCCGGGCGAGGGCGAGCTGATCCACCCGCAGCATCTGACCGCGCTGCTGTCGAAGTACGCCAGCGACGATGCGCTGTTCACCGCTGACGGCGGCTCGCCGATGGTCTGGGTGCTGCGGCATATCCGCGTCAACGGTCGCCGCCGCACGCTGACCAGCCTGCTGCACGGCACGATGGCCAACGCGATGCCGCAGGCACTGGGCCTGCAGAAGGCGTTCCCCGGCCGGCAGGTGATTTCGCTGTCCGGCGATGGCGGCCTGGCGATGCTGCTGGGCGACCTGCTGACGGCCGTGCAGGAGAACCTGCCGATCAAGGTGGTGGTGTTCAACAATGGCTCGCTGAACTTCGTCGAGCTGGAGCAGAAGGTGGAAGGCCTGCTGGACAACTACACCGACCTGAAGAACCCGGATTTTGGCCGCCTTGCCGAAGTGATCGGCTTCCACGGCCGCACGGTGACGCGCAGCGAGGATCTGGAAGAAGCGGTGCAGGATTTCCTGTCGCAGCGTGGCCCGGCGCTGCTGGATGTGCATACCAGCCGCGCCGAGCTGGTGATGCCGCCGCAGATCGAGGCCAAGCAGGTGGCCGGTACCGCGCTGTATGCAGCCAAGGCGGTGTTGAACGGCCGCTTCGACGACGTGAAGCATCTGCTGGTGGACAACTTCCTGAAGAAGTAACGGGGTGGGTTTGATGCAGGGCTGCGCCCTGCACCCGCTACGAGCCGGAGCCAGAGCAGAAGCGGGCTTCCTGAGGGATGGCGGGGTGGGTCCGGTTGCGGGGGACGCCGTAAACCCGTCCCTGGGGCTTGGCCGCGGCATCCATGCCGCGGACACCCCCGCAACCGG